>CAMSTW010000050.1 GCA_947063855.1 uncultured Dorea sp. | reverse complement strand
CCGATCTTGGCAAGGTCGTGCGCAGCGAAATCGACATACACGGCACCATCTGCTACACCCGCGAAGAGTTCAGAGAATGCCTGCAATTGATTGAGGACGGCCGCATAGACGTAACGCCGATGATCACGCATCATTATGCGCTTTCGGACATGGAAAAGGCTTTTGAAGTATTCAATTCCAGACAGGCAGTCAAGATCATGCTCCACCCGGAAGGAATGTAGAATGGCATGAAGAGAATAGGTTTTCTTGTTAATCCGATCGCCGGGCTCGGCGGCCAGGCGGGAATGAAAGGAAGCGACAGCCCGGACGGACGTGCGGCTGCCCTGGATCTTGGTTATAAAAAAACAGCCGGAGCAAGGGCTTACGAATGCATAAAAAGAATCAAGGAAGAAACAGCCTTCCATATGATTGCCCCCGAAGGGGAAATGGGCGGAAATGTATTACAAAAAGCTCAGATCCCATATGAAAGTCTTGGGAAACACAGGGAAACCACCACAAAAGAGGATACCCTGTATTATGCCCGGTTACTGAAAGACAGAGACGCAGACCTGCTCGTCTTCTGCGGCGGAGACGGTACGGCGCGGGACATCCTCGAAGCGGTGGGGGAGCAATTCCCGGTTCTGGCCGTCCCCGCCGGGGTAAAGATGTACTCTGCCTGCTACGCCGTAAGTCCCTGTCAGGCAGGCGAACTGCTTAAAAGCTTTATCAGGGGAGATCGGATGCCTTTTGAATACCGGGAAATCATGGACATCGATGAGGCGCGGCTTGACGATCCTTCGGTAACCCCTGCCTTATATGGTTTTCTGCAGAGCATCCACGATAAGAACCGGCTGCAAAGAGCAAAGGAAGCCTGCCCGGATCCATCTGGCAGAAAACTGCTCACGGAGCATATCCTTTCTATTATGAACGAACAAGCCTTATACATTATCGGCCCCGGAAATACCACCTATTGCCTTAAGGGGCAATTAGAAGGCAGCGGCACACTTCGGGGCGTGGATGTGGCAAAAGGGAAGAAAATCATCTTAAAAGATGCGGACGAACAATCCCTCTGCAGACTGTTAGGAAAGGGCATGCCTGCATGGATCATCGTAACCTGTATCGGCGGAAATGGATTTATCTTCGGGCGGGGAAACCAGCAGATCAGCCCCCGGATCATCCGGATAGTGTCAAAAGAAAATCTGATCCTGGCCGTCACAAAGGAAAAGCTTGCAACTCTTAAGGGCAGTCCTATGCTTGTGGACACAGGCGACAGAGATACGGACAGGTATCTGTGCGGCTACTATAGAATAGGGGTGAACAGCTATGAAACTATATTATATCGGGTTGACATGGTCTAGTGTGCTGTCTGCAGTGAATTCTGCACTCGCTATCTGTGCCAGACGCACGTCTCCAATCCTGGACACAGCCCGCTACGTTGCTATGCGCCAGCGGCGCTTGTCCAGCAAGGATCGAAACGGAGTGGAGTGCAACGCTGTACTGGCAGCTTAATTACCATAATATTTCGACTATTGTGGTATACTGGAAATATCTGATTATCCATAACTGATTCGAAGGTGATAACATATGAAACTTGACCGAATGATCGGAATCCTGTCTATCCTGTTACAAAGAGAGAAGGTAACCGCCCCCTATCTCGCGGAGAAATTCGAAGTCTCCCGCCGGACCATCAACCGGGATATCGAGGCGCTGTGCATGGCGGGGATCCCGCTGGTGACGGAACCCGGCCAGAACGGCGGAGTCTCCATCATGGACGGATACAAAATCGACCGTACCCTGCTCAGCACCTCGGATATGCAGGCAATCCTGTCAGGCCTTCGAAGCCTTGACAGCGTAAGCGGATCGAACCAATATACGCAGCTGATGGAGAAGCTGTCCGCCGGTTCCTCCAACCTGCTTGCGGGCGATACTCATATCTTAATCGACCTGTCTTCCTGGTATAAAGAGTCCCTCTCCCCGAAGATCGAATTGCTCCACGGCGCCATACTCTCCGGGCGGAAGGTCTCTTTCCTGTACTTTTCGCCAAAGGGCGAGTCCCTCCGGTCGATAGAGCCTTATGACCTGATCTTCCAGTGGGCAAACTGGTATGTATGGGGCTGGTGTGAATGCAGGGAGGATTACCGTTTGTTCAAGCTGAACCGGATGACAGACCTTAAGATGGGGGACGTCTTCGAAAAACGTATGAACCCGCTCTCCGACCTCTCCCAGAGGAATGTATTTCCTTATTCCTACCAGGTAAAAGCGAAGATACAGCCGGAATATAAATGGCGGCTGGTGGAAGAATTCGGACCGGAGAGCTTCACCGTCCTGCCGGACGGGACTCTGCTCTTTACCTTCGGATTCACAGACAAGACCAGCATCATAAGCTGGATTGCTTCCTTTGGCAGCGATGCAGAACTTCTGGAACCTGCGGAACTTAGACAGGACATTCTGGCATTCGCAGAAGGGATACGCCGGAACTATCTTTAGCCGGCGGGTTATACCAGAACCTTCACTTGTTCATTCTGGTTCTCCATGTTAAAATGAGATTAACCAACAGGAAAGGAGCAGCCTTTGTATGAAAAGACGATTCAACATCACAGGACTTTGCATTCCCTCCAAACATTATATGGTTGACCTGAGCGGCCGGTTAGAAGAAATCCGCGGTATGATTGACGAAGGCTTGTATTTTTCAATAAACCGCGGGAGACAGTTCGGCAAAACCACTCTGTTACATGCTTTGACAAGGGCGCTGTCAGACCGGTATCTTGTAGTACATCTGGATTTTCAGGCGCTGGGCAGTGCGTCCTACAAAGATGAGAATACATTCTCGCTGGCATTTGCATCCATATTTGCACGAAATCTTTCCTTCGCTGATGAACATATCTCTGAAGTAAATCCTGTCTGTCAGACGCTTCAGAAGATTGACGAAACCTCAAACCCGGATTTCGATCTTCGCAGGTTATTTTATATACTGCTGGCGTTTTGCAAAGCTTCAAAAAAACCAGTGGTGCTCATCATCGACGAGATAGACAGTGCCTCCAACAATCAGGTTTTTCTTGATTTTCTCGCACAATTACGCAATTATTATCTCGAACGCGAAGCACTTGGAACAATCACATTCCAGTCTGTTATTTTAGCCGGCGTATATGATATCCGGAATCTAAAGAGAAAAATCCGGACAGATGATGAACACAAGCTTAATAGTCCATGGAATATTGCCGCGAAATTTAATATCAGAATGAGTTTCAGCAAAGAAGACATCGCAGACATGCTTAAAGATTACGAGGAAGATTATCATACCTGTATGGATATAGACGAAATCGCAGGATTCATCTATGATGATACTTCCGGATATCCCTATCTGGTATCCGCTTTCTGCAAACTGATCGACGAAGAACTCATCCCTGGGGATACTCCCGGGGCTCCTAAGACTGTATGGACAAAAGCCGGTTTTTTACAGGCAGAGCGAATGCTGCTGGAAGAAAAGAATACATTATTTGATTCATTAATCGGGAAACTTACTGATTTTCCGGAATTAGATACACTGGTAAAAAATATTTTATTTGCAGGCACAAGCACTGCATATAATTCCGACTTGCCGGCCGTCGATATTGCGGCAATGTTCGGATTTATCAAAAAACGGCAGCACAATATAGTGATTGCGAATCGTATATTCGAGACACGTTTATACAATTATTATTTATCCGCTGCAGACATGCAGGAGATGGATATTTATAAGGCGTCACAAAGAGACAAGAGCCAGTTCATCATAGACGGCCATCTGAATATGCGGCGTATTCTTGAAAAATTTACAGAACATTTCCATGATTTATATAAAGACAGCCCTGACACCTTCATTGAAGATACCGGCAGAAAATTTTTCCTGCTGTACTTACGTCCAATCATTAATGGGACAGGTAATTATTATATTGAATCGCAGACCAGAGATTATTGCCGGACGGATGTAATCGTGGATTATCATGGCGAACAATTCATTATAGAGACCAAAATATGGCACGGCAATGAATATAACAAACGCGGGGAACAACAATTGATTGACTACCTAAATGCTTATCACCAGACCAAAGGTTATATGCTCAGCTTTAACTTTAATAAAAAGAAACAGATTGGTGTGCATGATATCGTTATTGGTGATAAAGTTATAATCGAAGCCGTCGTATAGTTTGCTCTCTATTCTATATCGCGGCAGAAAAAGTATATTTTATCTGCAAACATGACATACAGTTGTCCTGTTTGACCTGATAGAATAGGTCCATACCATAAATGAAAGGATGGACGAAAGTATGAAGTATGAAATCGTAACATTAGAGGAAAAAATTGCCGTGGGTATATCCGCACGGACCAACAATCTGTCTCCTGATATGGGCGCTGTAATCGGCGGTCTCTGGAACCGCTTTTATAACGAAGGCGTCTATGCCTCTATTCCGGAAAAGGCGAATGGCAAAGCCCTTGGAATCTACACCGACTTTACCGCGGATGAAAAAGCAGATTATACTACCGTGGTTGCCTGCGAGACAACAGCCGAACCGCAGGGAGAGGAATTCGCCGGATACACTGTCTGCCGAATCCCGGCGGGACGGTACGCGAAGTTCGTAGTGCACGGAGATATGGTCCAGGCAGTCGCCTCAGCATGGCAGGAGATCTGGCAGATGGATCTGCCCAGGGCTTTCCGGTGTGATTTCGAGGAGTATCAGGATGACTGTATGGAGCAGGCAGAGATTCATATCTATGTAGGCTTACGCTAAAACTGCTAATATAGCGTTGCAGAATTCACTGTTAATTATGCAATGCTGTACTAACCACACATTGTAGCAGCAGTGTCTGTCTGGAATCCGGCTGCACACTGCTGTTTGGCAAGTTAAAAAGGAGAATACTATGGCATCTAAAATCGAATTTGTAGAATTTACCGCAGAGCAGCTCCGGCACGCCGGAACCATCACCTACCGCAAGATGTTCGGGGAATACGGCATCTATTGCGACGGAAAGATCTTCGGCGTCATCTGTGACGATCAGCTCTTTATCAAGATTACCGAGGCGGGCAGGCGTATCTGCCCGGATCTTAAGGAGGCTCCGCCCTACGACGGGGCAAAGAACTATTTTCTTGTGGAAGATGTGGAAGACGCAGAACTTCTGACATCTCTGGTAATCGCAACCTGTCAGGAACTCCCTGCTCCAAAGCCGAAAAAGAAAAAGGAGAAGAAATAAGAATGGCATTCGACTATAAGAAAGAATATAAAGAATTCTATCTGCCCAAGAACAAACCGGGTATCATCACGATTCCGCCCATGAACTTTATCGCCGTACGCGGGAAGGGCGATCCAAACGTGGAAGGCGGGGAATACAAGCAGTCTATCGGACTGCTCTACGGGATTGCTTTCACCATCAAGATGAGTAAGCGCGGCGGTCGTCAGATGGAAGGATACTTTGATTATGTCGTACCGCCGTTGGAAGGGCTCTGGTGGCAGACAGATACGGATGGGACCGTTACAAAGGGCATTGATTATGCAAGAAAAGAAGATTTCCAGTGGATCTCCATGATCCGCCTTCCGGAGTTTGTGACAAAGGCAGACTATGAATGGGCGGCCGCCGAGGCATCTGCCAAAAAAGGCGTGGATTATTCCAAAGTGGAGTTCCTTACTTATGAGGAAGGATTATGTGTACAGTGCATGCATATCGGCCCTTATGACGACGAACCGGCAACCATTGACGCCATGGATACATTTGCCAAAGCACAAGGATACAGGCTGGATATGGACGGGGAACGCCGCCATCATGAGATCTATCTGAGCGACGCGCGAAGATGTAAGCCCCAGAACCTTAAAACCGTGATCAGGCATCCATTAAAGACTGTTTAGAGCACGGCAAACCTGCCTGCCTCTTGTCTTTTTGAAGCAAAAATTGTATGATATTCATAATCCATCACACTCAAAAAACATCCGAATTGTAACAGTATATTGGCAAAAATTGTATGATATTCATAATCCATCACATTCAGGGGAGGCGGACAATATGCCTAAGAAATTCAATGTTACGGGAGTATGTATCCCACACCTGCACTATATGGTAAACACACACAAACAGATTGATACAATCATCTCTGATTATATAGATAACGGAAGTTATTTTACCATAAACCGTGCACGCCAGTTTGGGAAAACCACGACTCTATACCTCCTGGAACAATATCTGAAAGAGCGGTATACGGTCATCCGGCTCAGCTTTGAAGCCGCAGATGAGCTCTTCTGTTCCCTGTATACATTCGCCTGCGGATTCATCCGCAAGGCGGCCAGAGAATTGAAGCTTCTGGGAACTGCTCCCCATCTCATACAGCAATGGGAGCAGCCTGTCTCCTGTGAATTTCCCTTCTCTGATCTGGACGACCGGATTACAGAACTGTGCTCTGCCAATGATAAAAAGATTATACTCATGATAGACGAAGTAGACAAAAGTTCCGACAATCAGATTTTTTTGTCTTTTCTCGGACTCCTTAGAAATAAATATCTGGAACAGCAGCAGCAAAGAGATCTTACGTTTCACTCGGTTATACTTGCCGGGGTGTATGATATCAAGAATCTAAAGCTTAAGCTGCATCCAAAAGACGAGACAAAATACAACAGCCCCTGGAATGTTGCCGCTGATTTTACACTTGACTTAAGCTTCCGCCCGGAAGATATTGCCGGGATGCTTACCGAATATGAATCGGACTATCACACCGGTATGGATACCGGTGCTTTGGGCCGTTGGATTTATGACTATACAGGCGGATATCCTTACATGGTGTCGCGTATCTGTCTTCTGATCGAAGAACAGGTGGCAGGAAGCGCGGATTTCCCTCTGCGAAAGGACGCATGGACCAAAGAAGGATTCCTGTTTGCTATCCGGCTGTTTCTGCAGGATCCGAACACACTCTTCGACGATATGGTAAAGACACTTCATCAATACACTCTCCTTAAGGATCGGATGAAAGATATTCTCTTTCGCGGTAAAAGATATACCTATGAAAGCAGCAGTCCTATCATCAGTATCGGTATTATGTTTGGATTTCTGAAAAACGTGGATAATTCTGTCACAATCGCGAACCGGATCTTTGAGACGAAGATGTACAATCTGTTTCTCTCAGAGGAAGAACTGACCCTTGCCAATCCACCCGAATCTCTGGATGACAGAAATCAGTTTATTGTCCATGGAATGCTCCAGATGAATCTTGTGATGGAGAAATTCTTCGAATACTTTGAAGAAATCTGCGGAAATGCCGACGAGAAATTTATTGAGGATGAAGGCAGGCGCATTTTCCTCATGTATCTGCGCCCCATCATTAATGGAGCGGGAAATTATTACATCGAAGCGCAGACACGTGACCGGACGCGCACAGACGTCATTATTGATTATAAGAGCCGCCGCTTTATAATCGAGTTGAAACTTTGGAGGGGAAATGCCTATCAGACACGCGGAGAACAGCAGTTACTTTCCTATCTGGATTATTATAAGCTGGATACAGGATATCTCTTAAGCTTTAATTTCAATAAGAAAAAGAAGGTTGGAATCCACGAGATTGTACTGGACGGGAAGCGGATTCTGGAAGTGGTTGTATGATGTGAAATCCGGTACGCCACAAGTCAAAACGCTGCTCCCCGCTTTACGACAGGTAGTATGCTGAATTAAAAATATAACAGCTATATAGATTAAATTCAGCATACTATCTAACATAAAGCGAGAATCTTCATTATGGACAAAATCGATATACATCCTCTTCTGACAACGTCAGCGTCCCGTCCGGCAGCACAAAGCAGGGAATCCCTATTCTCCCCTCTTCCTTCACCTGCTCAAATATCCCGCTTGTGTCCCTGTATTTCAGGAATTCTTTTAAGTTGGCGGTATCCTCTGAAAAATCCTTGTAGACATACTCTGTCCCGCGTCTGTTAAGCTCAGCAAGCGCATCCGCACAGTCCGGACAGATACGCATCCCATACATGGTAATCCCCATCTTCTCTATCCCTCACTTTCCAGTCTCTTCGTAAATAAGATATCGTGGTTGACTTCTGTGTAGAATTCCTTCTTCATCTCTCCATAGTCCGTCGTCCCTCTGCCCATCAGCCACATCATCTTCGTGATCACGGCCTCCAGGGTCATATCGTAAGCCTCAAAGAGCTTGAAATCCTGCTTCACACGCTTGCCGACCTCATAGACCGTCATATTGCTCCCCTCGTTCGCCACCTGGGTCGTCATCACGACATACTTCCCTTTGCCTTCCCACTTCTTCATCTCTATATAGAACTCCTGCACCAGCGTATTGGGAATACCGCCTACTCCGAAGCTCTCGATCACAAGGCAGTCATAATGATCAAACAGATAAGGAAGGATACTGGCGTGCATTCCCGGAATCAGCTTCAGAACATACACGCTGTCCTTCATGTCATAGCAAAAGCTTACCGGAGTCTCATACGCCGGCTCCCTGATATAGCGCACGATCATCCCTTCCTGAATCACGGCAAGATACGGGAAATTAATACTGGAAAATGCATCATAGCTCTTCGCACGCTCCTTCTTCGCACGCGTGCCTGCAATCACTTTCCCGTCAAACACAATGTTGACTCCCTGTGACTCATTGTCCGCCGCATAGATAAAGCTGTCCAAAAGGTTCGTCCTGGCGTCGGTCACATCCATCTGAATCGGCTTCTGTGCCCCGGTGATCACTATGGGCTTCCCCGAATTCTGAATCAGATAAGAAAGCGCCGCCGCCGTGTATGCCAAAGTGTCCGTTCCATGACAGATCACAAACCCTGCGTACGCTTCATAATGCTCCTGGACTGTCCTGACCAGCAGTTGCCAGTGCTCTGGCGTCACGTTCGTACTGTCCAGATTGCAGACCTGTATGGCATCCACCTCGCAGACCTGGCGCACCGCCGGAATATACGACAGAATATCCGACGGCGTAAGCCCGGGCGCCAGTCCGTATTCTGTCGGGGTAGAGGCAATCGTACCTCCGGTCCCTATCATCAATATCTTCTTCATCCTGGTATTTCTCCCTTCTTCCGTATCCTGATAATATCTGCTTTCCATGCTATCCGCGCAGATCCCTGCCGGCTTTGATTTCTGACCGGATAAATCGTGTATCTCTACCACCTGCGGTTCTGGTTCCACCGCCCGATCACTTCATTCACCGTACTCACAGTCACGAATGCATCCGGATCCTTCTGGTGGATGTAGGCAAGCAGCTTTCCATACTCATTCTTCTCTAAGATGGTCACAACCTCCATACGCTTCGTCAGATCCATGCCGCCATACGCATGATAAAGCGTCGCTCCCCGGTGAAGCTCTGTCACTATATATTCCTGTATCTCCTGATATTTACCGGACAGGATACACACCTTCCTGCGGATCCGGAAGCCGTCGCAGTACCGGTCCAGTACAAGTCCGTAGATATAGGTGCCGATCATGCTGACAACCATGGTCTCTCTGTCATATACGAATATGGATGTACCGGCAATGATGAACCCGGCGATCGTAAGGCTCTCCCCGATCTTGAAGCCCAGATACTTATTGAGAAGCTTCGCGACGATATCAAGACCTCCCGACGAGGCGTTCATGTTAAAGAGCAGCGCCTGTCCCATACTGATCACCACCATGAAGCATGCAAGGTCTATCACCGTATTCCCTGATAAGGATTCCGGATTCGGCGTCACCAGCTCAAAAACCCTGAGATACAGGGGAAGTAAGAGTGAAGTCAGTATCGTCTTAGCTCCGAATTCCTTACCGATAAATATGTACCCGCATACAAGCAGTATCACATTCAGAATGAATGTCAGTGTCGATACCTTCAAAGGTATAAAATTCACCAGCACAAGCACCAGACCTGACAGGCTCCCCAGCACCAGGTTCGCAGGCATCATCATATAATATACCGCAGCAGAGATCAGAAACATGCCTGCCGACATCGTGATAACTTCCCTAAAGTTCATCTTTGCTTTCATAAAAATCTCCTAATCCAAATAAAATAATGAAGTGTGATAAATAAAGATACACGTGAAGATATACCCCCGGAACCCGAGGGTATATCTTCATTAAAATTGAAGGGGTTTATGGAATCGATCTAACCGATAACGTCTCTGCATGGCTGCCAAAAAACCTCTCAACTGCCTGTATCATATAATAACTGTCCTTCACTCCGGCAGTCTCGTAAGAGGAATGCATCGCGAGCTGCGGCAGACCGATATCAACACTGTTCATGGATACCTGGGACATCGCGATATTGCCGAGTGTACTTCCGCCCGCCATATCAGAACGATTGGCAAAAAACTGCAGCGGAACTCCTGCCTCCTTACAGATCCCCCGGAACACGGCGATGCTTACGGCGTCGCTTGTGTATTTCTGTCCGGCGTGGGATTTTACTACGATTCCTTCGTTCATATATACGCAGTTGCCTTCGTCGGTCTTATCCTTATGATTCGGATGAACTGCATGGGCATTGTCACAACTTAACAGGAAGCCCTTTGCCGCCGCCCGATAGAAATCCTCCTCTTCTCTTTTAAGGCTCAGGTTTGTGCGGTACAGTGTATCATACAGGAAGGTGGAAGCCGCGCCCTGCTTGGTCCCCGATCCTACCTCTTCGTTGTCAAAACATGCGAATACATTGACCGCCGCTTCATCCGTCCCCTTAAGAAAGCCCTGAAGGGAAGTATACGCGCATTGCAGATCATCTAACTGCGGACAGGAGATATACTCCTGATTCGCTCCCCACACGGAAGGTCCCATCCGGTTGTAGAGATACAGATCCGTCCCATAGATGTCTTCCTCTTCCACATCCAGTTCCTTCGCAATCAACTTCCCGAAATCACCTTTCCTGCATTCGCTTCCCCCAAACAACGGCAGCATGTCCACCTGCTTATTGTAGGCGTATCCGTCGTTCACCTGCCGGTTCATGTGTATCGCCACACTCGGAATCATCAGAAGGTCCTGGTCAATACGAAGCAGTCTCGCGGCATACCGGTCTCCCTCTCTGACCATGACCCGTCCTGCAACCGATAAGGGACGGTCGAACCACGCGGCGCACAGCATCCCGCCATACCCTTCTGTATTCAGCTTCATATACTTGTCCTTTACCTGGATCTCGGCGTTCTCCTTGATCTTGAACGTGGGTGAATCACTGTGGGAGGCCGCGATCTTAAAGCAGTAATCCTCAAGCTCTCTGCCGACATTCAGCGCAATGATACTGGAATCATTCCTGGTCACATAATACTTTCCGCCAGGCTGTATCTCCCACTTCTCTCCTTCGCATAGTCTCTGATAGCCATTCTCCCGCAGGATCGCTCCCAGATTCGCCACTGCGTGGAACGCTGTCGGACTCTTTCCGATAAAAGATGTGAGTCCGGAAATTATCTCTTCATACATCTTAACTCTACCTCATATCTATCCTGTACGGCGCCGTCCGGTGCATCACTACAAGATTCATATCATTATCAATAGTAACATTAAAGCACAGACTAATCAAGCTTTTCTTTCTCTCTTCTGGCAATCTGCGGAAGCAGGATTCCAAGCGCTGTCAGCACGATCGGCGTAATGACGTTCAAGGCAAATGTGAATGGATCTGTGCTGTACATTCCAAGGAAGCAGCACACAGCCGTGACCGCAAAACACCAGCCTCCAAAAAACTTTGCGACAGCCTGATTCTTAACAAATCTGTACTCTGCCGGAATCCTGCCAATCGCCTTCCTGAGTCCAAGATACGCCACAAATACCCACAGATAACGCAGCGGCATACATACGGAATTCAGCTTCGTCAGCTGCTGCAGTACTGCCGCAGCGCCCGGCACAACGGTCTGCACCAGAATAATCGCACCGGACAGAATCATTACCAGCAGGATACCATTGCTGTATACATCGAATTTATTCTTCTTGCGAAGCTTAGAAGGTATGAATTCACGGGTATGTTCATTGTCAAGCAGCATACGCAGCGGCGCGTCGATACTCAGGATCAGGATGGAGAACTGACTGATCACATTGCACAGCGCATAGATGATCAGGAAGGTATCGCCTACATGATAGTATTCTCCCAGCTTCTGGAACGCCCAGTAAGAACCGTTTGCCGCATAGGAGTTAAACGTTTCCTGGCTGCTGTTGATGACCGCCGGGTCAAACATCTTGCCCATGGCGATGGTTCCAAGCATGGCGCAGCCCACCACCATTATCGCCATTGCAATGATTCCTTTGGGGAATCCTTTGCTGGGATTCTCCACCTTATTAACATAAGGAGAGATCTTCTCACACCCTCCTACCGCAAAAACCAGGATGGACAGAGATGTAAAGTACGCGACGTTGAAGTTCGGGATCAGGTTCTTTAAGCTGTACTCTGTCTGCACATAGTCCGCGCCCGGATTAATGAGCGGGGCGGCAAACAACATGATAATGTACAGGATGGACATGATAAACACACAAGTCCCGGCAAGGGTAAGAAGCTTCTTAAGTGGATTCAGTCCCCGGCTTGCAATAAAGCATCCTACCAGGAAGACCCCCAGCGTCGCCAGCTGTACATAGAGCGTTGGGAATGAATCATAAGTCTCCGCGTTGCGGAACACCATCCAGCTAAGCGCCTTTAAGCCACCGCTTCCTTTGCTTGCTATGTAAGTGATGTGGCAGGCAAAATATGTCCACCCCGCATAATATGCAAGCTTCGGACCTATGGTTCCATAGATCCAGGAACTGACGCCGCCGCCCTCGTTCTTAAACGCGGATCCAAGCTCTCCAACCATCAGCGCATACGGCAGGAAATACAGGCCGAACATAAAAATCCAGCTTAATATTACCTGTATCCCGTTAAAATACAAGAATCCGTTTACAACATTTCCAAAACCCCAGACTGTGGAAAATCCCATCATCGCCAGGGCAGTCCATTTTATCTTATTTTTATCTGACATATTCTCTCTTTCCTCCCGGGTATATAATTTCCCCCTCTGCGGAGACATCCTGAGATATTAATATTTCTCCGGCCGCAGAGCGAGACTCCTCTTACTCTGCATAAATCCGGATAATATCCTTGATAATCTTCACTACCAGATCCATTCCCTCAACCGTGATATGCTCATATGGCCCGTGGAATGCGAACCCGCCGGTTCCAAGATTCGGACACGGCAGCCCCTTGAAGCTCAGCCTTGCCCCGTCCGTTCCTCCGCGCACCGGGGAAATATCAGGCTCAATTCCTGCCCTCACAATCGCCTTCTTCGCATTCTCCACCAGATGGAAACAAGGCTCTATCTTCTCCTTCATATTACGGTAAGACTCTTCAATCTTAAGTTCCACAACACCTTCCCCATACTTTTCATTCATGCGTTTTTCGATGTCCCAAAGAATCTCCTGTCTCTTCCTGTAGTTCCCGCCGTCATGATCCCGGATAAAGTATTTCATCGTCGTCAGTTCTACCGAACCGCTCATGTTCATCAGGTGAAAGAATCCCTCATACCCTTCTGTAGTCTCCGGCCTCTCATCCTGCGGAAGCAGAGACTGAATCTCCATAGCCAGAAGCTGCGCGTTCACCAGGATATCTTTGGCGCTTCCGGTATGTACATTGACGCCATGGATTGTGAAGTATGCGGTGGATGCATTGAAGTTCTCGAACTGAATCTCTCCCTCCTTCGAGCCGTCTACCGTGTATGCATATAAAGCCCCGAACTGCTCCACATCAAAATGCTTAGCCCCTCTTGCGATCTCCTCATCCGGAGTGAAGCCGATACAGATCTTGCCATGTTCCATATTCTCGGAGAGAATCTCCTGTACTGCCGTCAGAATCTCTGCAATTCCCGCCTTGTCATCCGCACCCAGAAGTGTCGTCCCGTCTGTCGTGATCAGCGTACGTCCCTTCAATTCCTTAAGATGTGGAAATTCCGCAGTCTTAAGGACTCTCCCGCTCTCTCCAAGCGTTACATCCTCTCCGTCATAATCATGGATCACCTGTGGGCAGACCTCTTTGCCGCCAAAATCCGGCGCTGTATCCATGTGGGCGATCAATCCGATTGCCGGCTTGTCCTCATATCCCGGCGTTGCCGGAATCACACTGTAGATGTAGCACTTGTCATCCAGCTTCGTCTCCTGGATCCCTATGTCCTTCAACTCTTCCACAAGCCGCCTTGCCAGCTCAAATTCCCTCCCGGCAGACGGAACGGTCTCACTGTCCAGATCACTGGTCGTCCAGACTTTTACATAGTTCATTAATCTCTCGTATGCTCTCATTTCTCTTCTCCTGTCTCTTCTTGTTCTGCTGTTTCTGCATGCACTTTTTATTCTTCGTTAATCTTCGCCTTCTACCAGCCTGTTCAGCTTCTTATCTGTCGTGAACATAATCAGTGCACATACCACGAGCATGATAAATATTCCCATAATGACCGGAAAGATGTTTAGTTTTTCAATGATTACCTGTACATAAGGGCTTAACTTGGATGCGCAGAAGGTGGACATCGTGATTACGCCCATCAGCAGCGACAGGTACTTCTTCGGCGCATATTTGCTGACGAATGCATTTCGAAGCGGAGAGAAACACATCTCGCCAATAGTCAGAAGCAATACAAATCCAACCATCCACAATACGCTTACCTTATTAGACTCTGCCGAACCAACGCCGCGGGTGAACTCTGCCAGTACGATAATTCCAAAGGCCAGCCCCAGAAACAGGAAACCAAGTCCCACCTTCTGGAACATGTTCAGGTCACCCTGAGGTCTTTCTGCCAGCTTCTTCCACACCGCCGCCATCACACCGCCCAGCGCCACACAGAGCAGACCATTCAGAGTCGTATTGACCCAGCCCGGCGCAATCTCAAAGGAGCCGATATTCATGTCGACATATTTCGTCATATAAATCGTAAGTGCAAGCTCATTCTGGTAATAGAAGAGCCAGAAGATGATGGAGAATACCGCAACCAGAATAATTGCCCATACGCGCCTTTTCTCCACCAAAGTCAGCGGCTCTGATTTCTTAGAATCATCCTTATCCTTCTTCTTGCTCTCTTCCCCAATGATATTGCCGTTCACATCGGTCTTGTACTTGAACGGCTTCGCGCCCTGCCCCTGCAGGAAACGCCAGTTTGCAACAAACCAGACGGCGGCGATAAAGCAGAATCCAGCGCTTACCAGAAAACACTGACGAAATCCCAGAATATCGCCATGCTTAAATGTATTCAGATAAAGATAACCGGTAATCAGCGAACCCACGAAGGAACCTACATTTACGAAGGAATACTGGATGGAGAATGCGGAATCCAGCATACTCTTATCGTCATAAAGCCGTCCCTGCAGCGCGGACAGGTTGCCTTTAAAGAAACCTGTTCCGATCGATATTACGATTACCATAAAACTGACCATTCCCGCACTTCCTGCTTTCCAGCCAATCATGTAACCGATTCCCATAATGACTGCTCCAAGAGGTATCGCATACCTCGCTCCCAGCCAACGGTCACAGATGTAACCGCCGAAAATCGGCGCCAGGTATGTATATGCCGTAAGATTTGCCGCGATTACTGTCGCCTGTCCGTTGTCGATTCCCAGACCGCCTTCTGCCGCCACAGAGATCAGGAACAAAAGAAGCAGCGGCTTCGCCCCATAATATGCCAGTCGCTCAAACATGAATGTAAAGTTACAGACATAGAACCCCAGCGGATGTTTTTTCTTTTCTGTATTGTTTTCTCCCATTTTCTTCTCCTTTTCGTTTACTCCCGCCGGAAACGAGTCAGGCGGGCATGCACATCTGACTTCCGGAAATCCCCTTTCCGGAATCTCTCTTATGAATCTTCCTCAAGCTCCAGAGAGGCAAGCTTCATAAATTCTGCCATACTGCGCGTGAAATACTTATTTCTGCGGTAGTAGAAATAGACATTCCGTTCCGCGTCCGGATCGTCAATCTTATAATAATAGACATTCGGATTCACCGGAAGATATTTCAACGCCGTATCGCTGATAAATGATATCCCCATCCCCCTTTCTGTCAGATGATAAGCTGTGAGTATCTGATCCAGTTTCCAGGCTACCTTTGGGGCAATTCCCGCACGTTTACAGATTCCTTCCACCCTCTCGCGTGTATCGTTATGTTCCCTCAGAAGCACAAATGGATCGTCTTCAAACATCCGAAGGGGCACGCCGTATGTCTCCGTCTTCTTGTGTACGCCGTTCTGAATCTCCTGGGCGCTTAAGCTCCATGACTTTGCCGCCGCATTACTCGTAAAGCCCGCCGGAACCGCCAGCAAGAGATGCTCCTTTTTCACATATCTTTTCTCGTACAATTCCTCGTCCATCGAGTAGTTATCCATGAGGAGTTCAAGTTCCCCGGAGAAGAGTTTCTCCTCAAGCTGCGACGTATGACCTTCAATCAGGCTTAACTCCACATTCGGATACATCTCCTGAAATCTCTTCAGGATTCCCGGCAGCACATACGCCGAGAAGAGATAGGTCCCTCCCACACTCAGATGTCCTGTGGACAATTCGTTCAGATTGCTGACATAGCCTGAGAATTCCTCCTCCATCTCCATGATCTTCTCAACCATCTTAATATACTTTTTCCCACATTCTGTAAGACGCACCGGACTTGTGCTCCTGTCAAAGAGCGCAACTCCTATCTTCTTTTCAACCTTTTTAACGGTCGCGCTTAAGGCCGGCTGCGATATAAAAAGCTTTGCCGCCGCTTTTGAAAAACTTCCTTCCTTATAGACTTCATATACGTAATTCATGTTTGTAAACATTCCGGACTGCCTCCGTCATTTTTTTCTGTTCTTCCCTGTATTACCAACAAGAAAAACGGATATCTTATAAGAAAAAGAGACCATTCCCTTATCATCCTTTTTCCACAATACTAAAACATATTTTATC
The DNA here is from genome assembly GCA_947063855.1 of uncultured Dorea sp. Lineage (GTDB taxonomy): Bacteria > Bacillota > Clostridia > Lachnospirales > Lachnospiraceae > Sporofaciens. The sequence goes on along the minus strand of CAMSTW010000050.1, from coordinate 7,739 downwards.
CACTGGCAAATACAGAAATTCTTATATATCCTATAACAACTCACTTATATATTTCCTCATCTGGTCTCTTTTTTTGTGCAAAAAGCACAAATCAGAAACCTGTTTCTTTTGCGCAAAAAACAATTCAGAAACTCTTTTATCATTTCAATCCTGTCTTTATAAACTGTCATCTATGGGTTCTATTCTTCTACGCTGATTACAGCCATTGATAAAAATAATCTATGAATCCATAGGTTATATTTATCAATGGCTGCAAATGATAAAAAGGACAGCAAAAACAGGCAGCGGATCAGGCCGACACGCATGTCCACTTGACCCGCCGCCTGCGGGAACAGACTGTATAAGATCTTATTCCTCTATGCTTCACTTCTTTCCCTTCTTAGGAAGTCCTCTTACGAGAGAAGTCTTGCCGATATGATACTCCGTCTTCAGCATATACATGATACTCCGGGACGCCACGTCCACGATAATAAAGCCAAAGGCAATCGCAAGACAGGTTACCAGGAGAACGATCATCTCATCATATGCCAGCGCCGTATCCTTACTTACACACCCGTACATCATATAGTACAGATTCGGTCCGGGGATCAGCGGGAACACGGACGCCGTGAGAAATATGGTCGACGGAGCCTTGTTGACACGTGACATGATAAACGCGTAAAACGCCACGAAAACCGCCGCTACCAGCGTAGCCAGGAAATTGCTCGGCCTCATGTCATAGACCACAATATAGATCCCCCATGTAAAGAACGCGCCTACTCCTGAATAGAATACCTGCCGTCCCCTGATCTTAAACCACATGGCAAAACCGATACACGCAATCGTACAGGAGATCAGCTGGATCGGAATATTATGATTCAGTATGAATCCATCCGACGCCGCTCCGTCAAGCAGCATGATGGCAAGCGCAATTCCGAATGTAATACCCGCCGCACCCAGTATGGAATTCATGATATTCAATGTCCCTGATATAAAGTCTCTCTGCAGTACCTCCCGGATTCCGTTGGTGACGCCAAGTCCGCTGATCAGCAGCATGACGATACCTATCATGATCCGGTCGGGATGCGTGCCGATTCCTAAGTGCATCGCCGTCAGGATAATCATCTCCGAGAGAAACGCCAGGATCAGGTTATAGATCAGGACATTGTTCTCTCTCCTGCCAAGCCATCCGCCGACAACGACGATCATCAGCGATACCAGCGCTGCAACAATCCCATCCACAAAATTACATCCGAAGAAAACCGCAAACCCTGCTCCGCCCATCACGCCTGCAAAATACTTGACTGCAGGATGCTGCGGCTCCCGGTTCATAACCTCTTCGAATTTCTCGCGGAACACCTTCTCGTCCGGCTGATTCGTGCATACATATCTGGACAGATTATTAAGATAGTCCAGTCTGTCAAAATCTATATCCGTCGATTCAATCTGCCTGATCTGGGTGATGATGTCTCCCTCCGGAGTCTCCACTGTGATCTGCAAGTTACTTGGGATGGCGTATACATCATACCGTTTGAACCCGTAGCTCTTACACATCCTGTAAAGACTGTCCTCCAGTCTGAAATTCTCGGCCCCGCTTTTGAGCATCTCTTCTCCCACATCAAGGATTACCTGTACGATCCTGTTGTAATCCATCTTAACACCCTCCCTAATCGTCATATGTATTCGAAACGTTATTACTCTATCATATATTTCTTCAATATACAAGTGATAATATGCAATTCTCCATTCAGGGACTGCCCGGGAAAAGTAACGCGCCTAATCGAATGAGCGGTCTGGTTCGTGCCAGCGCCAGGCAAAAGTTCGGCAGCGATGTGAGCCGGTTAGAACTTTTAACGACGCGGTGGTGCAGATTAGCACAGGGTTCAATTTCTGGCCGGATGGAGTACCAGGTTGATATTCGTAAAAAAATGTTATATGATACAATTAGAACAATAACATAAATATCGTTCAGGGAACGGAAGTTTCTGAAAAGAACATACGACAGAAGGGAACCTATATTTATGAAGAATCGACTTGGGGAATCTGACAGTTCCATCCTCTTTGGCACGCCTGCCGCCGTCATCCGTCAGGTGCAGGAAGCTGTTGTCGGAAAGATAGATATTATCAGACAGATCATGATGGCAATTCTTGCCAAAGGCCATATCCTTGTTGAAGATATTCCGGGAACCGGAAAGACCACCATGGCGCTTGCATTTTCCCGGGCCATGGGCCTTAAGGCAAACCGGGTGCAGTTCACTCCGGATGTTCTGCCGGCGGATCTGACCGGATTCACTATCTATCAGAAGGAAACCCGGCAATTCGTGTATCAGCCGGGTTCTGTGATGTGCAATCTTCTGCTTGCAGACGAGATCAACCGTACATCTCCCAAGACCCAGGCCGCCCTTCTGGAGGTCATGGAGGAGGGCCATGTAACCGTAGACGGGACAACACACGAAGTGGGCGATCCGTTTATTGTCATCGCCACGGAAAATCCGACGGGTTCCGCCGGAACACAGCTTCTGCCCGAATCACAGCTGGACCGCTTCATGATCTGTGTAAAGATGGGCTATCCTTCGATGAAGGAAGAGATCGAAATCTTGAAACGCAATCAGTACGAAAGAGCGGACACTCTTGTGAATTGCGTATATTCCGCGGAAGAATTACTGAATGCCCGGGAGGAAGTCAGCCACATCTACGTTCATGACGCCATCTATTCTTATATTGCACGGCTTGTCAGATCTACCCGTGAACAGAATATGATCGCACTGGGCTTAAGCCCCCGCGCTTCCATTGCCCTGACGGCGATGGCCAAAGCCTCCGCTTACCTGGATGACAGAGAGTATGTCGTCCCTGACGACGTGTTATCCGTATTCCCCGCTGTTGCAGCGCATCGTCTTCAGTTGAGCACGAAGGCAAAGGTGGGACATATCCAGATTGACGACCTGATCCACCAGATTCTGGAAGAGACTGCAGCGCCGACCATTCAGCGGAAATAATGTATAAGGAGTTATCGGATATGGTACGCAGGATTATCGGATATCTGCTGGTTGTCTTATTCAGTATTTATCTGTTTTTTATATATGACGGCCGGATCTGGAGCGGCATCTTATTCCTGGAGATGCTGTATCCGCTCTGTTCCTTCATATTCCTTTATAATATAAGCAGGAAAGTAACCGTGCGGTTCGGCAGATTTCCTTCTATGGGAGAACGTACAGAGCGTTTCCGGGGCGAAATAACCATTCAGAACCATTCCCGTTTTCAGAGTGTAAGATTCTGCGTCCGCCTGGGAGTGAAACATCATTTCTCCCGGACCGGACACAGGCCGAAACTATCCGGCGTCCTCTCTCCGTCAGAGAATCCGACACAGAGCATCACCCTGTCCTCCCAGTATGCCGGTATGCTGGATTGCCAGCTGGAATCCCTAATCTTATACGACATTCTGGGAATTTTCTACCGGAAGATACTGCTGCATGACAGGCGTTCCATCGGGATCATGCCGCCTTTTGAACTGATCCCGCTGGAGATCACACGCAGGACACGGGAGTTCCTCTCCGACGCCGACGAGCATTCCTCCGAGAAGAAGGGCGACGATCCGGAAGATATCTACCAGATCCGGGAATATCGTCCGCCGGATTCTCTCCGTCTGATCCACTGGAAACTGAGCGCCAAGGAAGACAATCTGATGGTCAAGGAGCACGGATTCCCGCTGGGCTGCGTGGTGCTCCTCTGGATCCGCATATCCCAGGCCACGACAGACAGTCTCAGGTTCAATCAGCTCATTGAAAAGGCCGCCTCTCTTTCCATCACTCTTTTTGAAGAAAAATGTATCCATATGGCCGCCTGGTTCGAGGAAAAAAGCGGACAGGTGATCAAGCGGAAGGTCAACAGCCCCGAAGCGGTCTATGAATGGATCTGGCGGTTATTATCAAGTGCCCCTTTTCGCGATGCGGACCTTGAACAGACCTGCTATGAAGAAGCATTCCGTGGAGAGCATTTCAGCAGTATCGTAATCTTGAACGGAGACGGGACGGTTACCGTGAACGGCGAAATACCGGACTTTCTGCAATTATAATTCTGCCATAGATTCTACAAAGGACCTCCGCCAGATGCGCCTGCAGACATGTCCGCCTGACTCGTTGCCTGCAAAGATATAAAATAAAGCCTTAAGGAGTATCTGACTGTGAAACAAACGAAAAAAAGCCGGGACGGCATCTGCATCTACAAGCCGTCCCAACCCAGAAGCCACAGCTTGCATAAGCAGACACGTTCGTTTTTGCTGGCGGCAGTCCGATTGCCGGTAGTCTGGTTTCTTGCGGCTGCCTGGTGGGAGAACCTGACCAGTGTATTTCCTGTACAGGTGGATGTTTCCCGTCTGTACTTCACACTTTTTGTCTTCACGGCAATACTGACATGCCTCTGGAATACTCCCTTTCGGATAGTTGGAAAGCTTGTCATCCTTGCCGCCCTCTGCACAGCCGCCGGCCTCTGGATCCGGCTGCATACAGACGCTGCTGCAAATGTGATAAATTCTGCCGTCAATGCATATCTGTCCATCTGCCGGCCTGATTCCGCGCCCTATCCTGTCACAGAAGTCTCCGATACACACCTGGCTGTGATGACGGGACTGTTTCTGACGCCGCTGCTCTTTATCTGGACGCTTTCTCTGCATTTACACAGGGAAAAGCTGCCTTCCCTGCTCCTACTCCTTGCGCCCACTGCATTTGCACTGATCATAGTCCGTGTCCCTTCTGAACTGTCCTGCTGGCTTGTGATTCTGTCCGGAGGGCTGTTCTGCGCCGTTTACAGCTGCCAGAGCGGACACGCCGCGCTGGTAAACGGGATTACCGCCGCCTGCATATTGGCTGTGGTGTCGGGAGTATCTGCCCTCGCGAGCCGCCCGGTTGAAAGCTGTAAACAGCCCTCCGACGGGTTCTACGCAGAAACGCGTGTTTTCATCCATAATGAATGGATTACTCCCATTCAGGATTACGTCAGACAGGTTCAGGAGAGACACCGCCAAAAAGACCAGCCAGACGGCGATAAGAAGCCGGACAACGCAACTGCCGATACTTCGAACCATCACGAATCTACTGCCAGCCAGACAAACAACGATACCACAAGTACCGATCCTGCTGATCATGCGTCAACGGATTCCCCTGCTCCCGCACCATATACCCTGCCCGGCCATGACAGCATTCTTCCGTCGGACATTACGGTAGACATTCCAGAACATGCCGCGGACGCTCCTTTGTTTTCTATAGACAACACTCGTATGGACAATGGAAATACAGAGGCTGCCGAAAACACTGAAAATACAGGAAATACCGGAAACGCAGGGAATACCGGATCGCCTGCAGATGGATTCCCCGACTTAAATGCATTATCCCGTTTCCAGCCAGATTATGGCGTGCGGATGACGGTAGCTCTTGATAAGAAGCCGGAAGGAACCTTCTATTACCCTGCCTTATACGGCGGAACCTATGCCGGGGGACGCTGGCATGAGATACCGGCAGACGATACCATACCAGAAGAATGCCTGCAGTATCCGGAGCAGCTTTCCCGGTTGACGAAGCTTTGTCTTACGCACGCTCCCGGAACGCCTGATGAAGCTTCGGATTTCATTCAGAAGGAATTCGAGGAAAATACGGTCTACGACTATGAACCGGGTCCCACTCCTTCCGGACAGGATTTTGCAGAATATTTTCTGTTCGAAAATCAGAAAGGCTTCTGTGTGCACTTTGCCACAACGGCAGTCCTGATGTACCGCATATGCGGATTCCCTGCCAGATATATGCAGGGGTATGCCATCCCCTCTTCCGCTTTTCGCCGGCAGGAGGACGGAACATACTTGGCGGAGGTGACCGGAGAGATGGGACATGCCTGGTGTGAGGTCTACGATGATTCCGGATGGGTATTGAAAGAACACACCCTGCCCTATTACGGAAGCCGGCCCGAGAGCGGCACGCCTGCGGCTGCAAGCGGTGAACGCACCTGGGTGCCTGATGCCGCCGGATGGCTCCTGCTGATCCTTAAGGTTCTGAGCCGGATCTTACTGTGCTTCTTCATCGCGGCCGTGCTGCTTCTTGTTCAGGCCGCGTTACGCAGACAGCGCAAATATCGGTATTTTCAGAAGAAATCGAATGGCGAGGGGATCCAGAATATTTATCGTGCCATCTACGACTCGGCAGTCTTCCATGGAATGCAGAAGGTGGATTTCCTGAGTCGGAAAGGCTTCGAATTATTACAGGCATACTGTCCGGATCTGGATGCGGATTCTATGGAGTGGTTATACCGGGCTGTGCTGGAGACTATGTTTTACCGGCGGGAGATTACAAACGAAGAGCTCCGGCGCGGAAGACAGCTGTATCTGCAGCTCTCACAAAGCATGAAAAAGAATCTGACGCTCTGGCGGAGGTTTATTTATACGTATATAAAGATATTGTAGTTTCGTATGAACATTCTCATCTGTTCTTATGCAAAGAAAAAAAGTCTTGCCGAATTGATATTTCACATTTCGGCAAAACTTTTTTCTTTTCAAAATAATCCTCTGTTCTTCTCAAAAAATTCATAAAAGAACCGTATATTCTCTAATTCATACCACCGTGCTTCCTCCATACATTCGGAATCCAGATTATAGATCTTCGCCTCAAGGGTGCCCAGCATGAAAGGCGAATGGGTTGCGATGATAAACTGACATCCCAGAAACCGCGCCAGTTTGTTAATCTCTTCTGCCAGTTTCACCTGATTCTGCGGAGACAGGGATACCTCCGGTTCATCCAGCAGGTACAACCGGTCCGGAGCGAAAGTATCCATAAGCATCTGCATGGCGGTCTCTCCATTGGAATACTTCTCCTGTGCAAACTGTAAGATATCCTTCCTGGACCAGAAACTGTTCTCATGGCTGTCAAAGGACTGCTCTGCAGATTCCCGGCTGGTCCCCTTCTGCCTCATAAGGTCGTATACATAGCCTCTCTCAAGGGCGTCCTCCTGCTGTATCTTCTTAATCTCAAAAAGGATGTCTTCACTTTTCACATACAGGCTGCCTTGGGGAATGCGCAAGGCTCTGCCAAAGTCGTCTTCACCGACGCCGAATCTGCACTCGCGGACAAATTTGTCAATGTATTTCTGTCCATACGCATAGGTCTCACATCCCCTGGCATTTATCTTCTGGGCAATGATATTCAGAAGTGTGGACTTGCCGGAGCCGTTGTTGCCGTAGATAATCGTAATCGGAGCAAATACCAGCGGGTATATTTCCTTTGACCGGAAAACGTTGTAGGGGTAGACGTTCGGATTCCTCATTCTCTTTTCTGATATGGCGAACGTGCTTAGATATATCATCACTGCGCCCCTTAATTATGTGCCCTGACCAGTGAAAACACACCTGCAATCAGAAGAAGCGGTACAGCAAGATAGACCAGACCGGCTACTACAAGCACAATCAGGACGACGGGCAGGAATAGGACTGTAACCAGTATCTTCGCCAGTCCCCATGACGCCTTGACTGCAAATATGAGTAATTTCCCGAATATAATGAACGTAAGACATGTAAATAGTATTGTAAACATATGATCATCTCCTCTTGGTATTTAAGTACAGTTTACTTGTTTCACTTCCATTTATCAAGACTCTGGTCAAAATTAATATAATTCTTTGATACATTTTCATTCTGTTCACTATCCTTCCAATAGAATGAAATCCCATAACAATCCATCTTCCGATACCCTTCAGTTTTCCCTGAACTTTAACAAAGCCAGCTC
>CAMSTW010000049.1 GCA_947063855.1 uncultured Dorea sp. | reverse complement strand
ATTGGCCACAGCTCTCGCTATTTTGGACTAGTCATTTCCCGACAGCCCCTTTTTTCACCTTATAGGAAATATAGAAATGGTTGAAAAACGGAAATGGAGATGGTAAAATTGCGGAAAATAAGTGGTCGCCAGGAGGGATTTCTATGACAGTATCAGAGATGAGAAAGAGGAAGAAGGACTTAGGTTATACGAACGAGAAGATCTCGGAGTTATCCGGCGTCCCGTTAGGCACGGTACAGAAGATATTTGCAGGGGTGACAGATTCCCCAAGGTACGATACGCTGCAGGCGCTTGAGAAGATATTTGTGAAGGAGTGGAGCATGCTCATGGAATCTGTCACAGCCTATCAGGTGAAGCGGCAGGGAGAATATACGCTGGAGGACTACTATGCGCTGCCGGATGAGCGCAGGGTGGAACTGATTGACGGCGTGATCTATGATATGTCGGCGCCGACTTCGATACATCAGTTGATCGGGTCAGAGATCCGGGAGCGTCTTAGATCTCATATCAAAGAGAAGGGCGGTACGTGTATTCCGTTTGTAGCGCCTATTGACGTACAGCTTGACTGCGATGATAAGACGATGCTGCAGCCGGACGTACTGGTAGTCTGCGACCGCGGTAAGATTATCAGGAGATGTATCTATGGGGCGCCCGATTTTATTGCCGAGATTTTGTCGCCCTCCACCCGGAAGAAGGACCTCACCGTGAAGCTTAAGAAATATATCGGAGCCGGGGTGTCCGAATACTGGATCGTAGACCCGGACAAGAAGAAGGTTGCCGTGTATGATTTTGCACATGAGGAGCTTCCGGCAGTCTATGGATTCGATTCGAAGATCCCGGTGGGCATCTTTGACGGGGAATGTGAGATTGATTTTGCAGAAATCTATGAGTATATAAGCTTTTTGTATTAAGAATTAAAATTTAGGGCCAAAAAATTAGAATTAGAGCCACTTTTGTGCACGGGCCGAAAAAAGGTGTATCATGTACTTCAAGGAGGGAATTTACAGTGAAGCGCAGGAGGATAGAGAGGACCATAATGGCCTGGACGGCCTATACACTGCTGATGGCGGCCGCCGTGTACGGGTTCCTTGCCATTCATGTACGGATCTTCAAGGAGACGGGGCTAAGTTACTGTATGCTGGACTGCATGCATAAGCTGGAAGCGCCGTGGGATTACGGGCTTTGGTATCTTCCGGTCACGGCAGGTTATGTCCTGATGCGAAGAAGGACACATCCGTATGCAGGGTTTGTCGTGAAGTATCAAAGGACCGAGGAGGCGTGGACGGCGCAGGCAAAGGAACTTGCAGTGAGGTCGGCGCTGTGTTCCGTAATCTACGGTGTGATCTGCAGCCTGTTCTCATGGATGTCTGCCTGTGAGATCATGAACTGGGGGAGGGAGAACAGCCTGTTCTTTCAGGCAAATGAGTCGGTATACGGCAAGGGAGCCCTGGTTGTATTCTTTATGTTCTTCCTGCTAAACTATGTGAAGACTTTCCTTGCAGTTCTGGTGTTGGTATTGCTTGAGAGCTGGCGCGGCGCCTTGATTCAGGGATATATCCTGCTGGGGGCAGTGATTGTTATGGAATGGTGTTTTGCGGATGTCCCGGTATTTTTGAACCGCTTTTCCATTGCATATGGTAATTTCAAGTCCCCATGGACAATCTGGCTTCTTGCAGGAGCCGGCGGTATCCTTATAGGAGCGGCGTATCTGGCTGGCAGAATGATATGGAAGGATAAGGAGTTCTATGAATGAAGGTATGATAAGATCTGAGCTTTCGCAGGCCATAAGGAACAGAAGGACTGCGGCGGCCCTGCTTGTGGGGCTTGCAATCGCCGTCATCCACGTGTTCCACAACCTGGCGCCGCGTGTGGATGTATGGAACGAGGCAGCCCTGAACCTGAAGGGAGAGATGGAGTATCCATGCCACCTGTTTGATGAATGGATGTGCGGGAATACCTATAATCTGGAAGGGTTTTTGTACTTCATGATATTTCCGCTGCTGGCGGTATTCCCCTACAGCGGCTCATTTTACAACGATAAGGAGAGAGGCTATATCCGGCAGATCTATGTCCGTACAGAGCGGACGGTCTATCTGAGGGCGAAGTTCTGCGCGGTCTTCCTCACAGGCGGTATGGTGGTGACACTGCCGCTGCTGGTGAATTTTATGATTTGCGCGGCGCTGCTGCCTGCGTTGTATCCGCAGGAGTTGGCTGGGACATTTATTAACGCGTCCGTTATGTGGTATCGGCTCTATGAGATGCATCCGGTTCTGTATGTCGTGCTGTTCCTTGGGATTGATTTTGTGTTCGCCGGACTTACGGCGTGCCTGCCGTTGCTTTTCAGTTACTATTCGGATAAGAAATACGTGATTCTGCTGATGCCATTTATTATGCATATCTTTATCTATGCGGTATGTATGATGAGCGGACGGTCGGACGCCGTGAAGTATGCCCCGGCGTATCTGACGTTCGCCGGCTCAGGATGTCCGTCGGTCTGGTGGCTTGCGGGATATATGTCGGTATATTTCCTGTTGGGAGGAGCGGCGTATTGGAGGATTGGAAGGACGGAGGATATCTTTTGATGAGTGCAGGCAGAGGGCGGGATGCATATGGTTGTTTCCGGATTATGAAACACGAGTTACGTACCGCCGTATTTGCAAATGGATGGAAGTATCTGATTCCCGCGGCGATTGCCCTGCATCACTGTATGGTGAACCTTCGTGTGGCGGGGGAACGGTGGGGAATGCCGGATTATCTGCGGGATTTCCTGAAAGGGATTCCCACGGTACGGGCGGAAAACCATGAGACATTTCTGCTGCCGGGCGGATGGATGGCGTTCTTCGTGCTGATGCTGTATTTCCAGGGGAAGACGGCGAAGAACTACACTGGCGGGATGGGGATGCAGGCTTTGCTCAGGTCAGGCCGGGCCGGATACTTCTGGCGCGCCAAATGGACGGGATGTATCTTAGGCGTCTGCATCTGGTACGGCGCGGCCTATCTGACGATCGTCCTGTTCTGCGTGACGGTTGTGGGAGCGCACAAGGAAGTGTGGGAGAGCCTTATGCATCCTGACGGAAGGGAGGTCATGCTGCAGCTGCTTCTTCCGGTACTGGCCGCTTGCGTGATTGGAATCTGGCAGCTGGTCTTTTCCATGTGCGCCGGGTCGCTGCCGGGATTGTTTGGGATGTATTCTTTGGTGATTGTATCCGCATATTTCACAAGATGGTATCTGCCGGGGAATTATCTGATGAAGCTTCGGGTGGAGGAGATGCAGGGCGGCGGAGTCAGTCCCGGCAGGATGGCGGCATTTCTGACAGTTATGCTGACGGCGGGAGTCCTGGCAGGGGGCCGGATCATGAAGCGGATGGATTATCTGCCTGATACAAAGACAATTGACAGAAGAAGGTGAGAACGGAAGATGGTAATCGAGATAAAGGATATTACGAAGGAGCTTGGCGGACAGCCCGTACTTAAGAATATCACGCTCCGTCTGGAATCAGGGAAAGTATACGGTCTGAAGGGGAGAAATGGTTCCGGCAAGACTATGCTGATGCGCGCGGTCTGCGGCCTGATCCGCTTAGACGGCGGGGAGGTGGCGATAGACGGCGAAGTCCTGCGAAGGGATATCTCCTTTCCAAGGAGCGTGGGCGTATTGATCGAGTCGCCGGGATTCATCGGGGGCTGTTCGGGATATGAGAATCTGCGGACGCTTACCGCCATCAAGGGGACGACTCCGGATGAGAGGATCTGTGAGAGCCTTGAGATGGTCGGCCTTGATCCTCAGGAGAAGAAACCGTTCCGTAAGTATTCCCTTGGTATGAAGCAGAAGCTTGGGATTGCGGCAGCGATTGTAGAGGATCCGGAGTTACTGATACTTGACGAACCGACCAACGCACTGGATGAAGGAAGCGTACAAGAGTTGAAGAAGATACTGAGGCAGGCCCGAAAGAGAGGAAGCTTAATCCTGCTGAGCTGCCATGATGCGGAGGATCTTATGGAGCTGTCGGATGAAGTGATTGAGATGAAGGACGGAACGGTGACGTCTCAGTGGAGCGTGGAAAGATGAGGAAGAACAGGATTGGTTTCAGATTTATAACAGCAGCGGCGGCAGTGATTCTGCTGCTTGTGTGGGGAGCGGGAGTTTACCGTATCAATGCGAAGATCCCGCAGGTGAAGCGCAGCATATATCCTGACAGGGAGTGGATCTCGTGGAAGGACGGGGCAGAGATTAATGTGAAGGGCATGCGTTTCATGGAGGATGAAGAGATACGGGGCGGCGGGAAGATACCAAAAGAGCAGTTGTTCCCTTATGAGATGCGGCTTCTGTGGGTGGAGATTGGTATCAGGAACACGGACGATCAGGAAGTATCCGTAGACCTGCTGGATCTGGGTGCGGAGTCTGCCGGGTGGTCGAATATTCCGGATATCGATTACTATCAGCTGCTTGGAGACGGGACGGGGACAATGCAGATGCAGCTTAAGCCTGGGGAAGAGGTTACGTATGAGCTTCCGTATCTGCTCCTGAAGGCGAATTTCACAGAATCAGAATGGAAGAAGACCAGGCAGAAGGAATACTATATTACGTGGAAATTATACCCGGAGAAGAAGAGCGTGGCGCTTAGCGGACTCTGATGCGTCATTGCGCTTATTTCCGGCTTATAAGTGATGTGACGGACCATATAGATGATAAGCAGACGGCAGATAGATGAAAAAAGCAAGGAGAGGCAAAGACCATGGTAAGAATCGTAGCGTTGGATGACGAAGAAAAATATATAGAACAGATAAAGGAAATCACGAAAGCAACATACAAGGAGGGGACATACGAGCTTCGCGGGTATACGAATGTAGAGAGTTTCCTGTTTGATATGGAGGAGGGGGAATATGATATTGTCCTGCTGGATATGGAGCTTCCCGGTACCTCCGGCATGAAGGTAGGGGGGAAGGTAAGGCTCCTCCATCCGGAAGCCTTCATCATCTTTATTACGAACCATATCGAGCACGCAGTAGAAGCATTTGAGATCAATACCTTCCGGTACATCCCAAAGACGATGATGAAGACGAAGCTTGTGGAGGCCTTAAAGCTTCTGTGGTACGATATAGAGGTTAAGGAGAGGAAATATTTCGTCATACAGAACCAGTCGAAGCAGGAGCGGATACCGGAAGATAACATATATTACATGGCTAAGGATAAGAAATATGTGCGTATCGTGCACCGCTATGGAGAGAGCCGGGTCCGGATGACGATGGAAGAGGCGTTTGACAAGATTACGCCCAGTGATTTCATACGGCTCAACCGCGGTCTGATCGCAAGCGTCAGACATATCATGCGGATGGAGTCCCATGAGGTGGAGATGCGGGACGGGATGCGTCTAAGTGTAAGCCAGCCCCAGCTTGCGAATGTGAAGGACAGGATTATGGAATACTGGAGCGGTACGTATAGGAACAGGTAGCGGAGGATGGGCAGATGCAAAGGAGAGCAGGAAGGATTGTGCTGGCAGTTACAGCAGTAGTGATGCTGCTTGTGACGGTATACTATGCGGCGGACAGGTATATTAAGAATCCTTTTATCAAGAAAGACGCGGCAGTTAAGACGGAGGGAAACGAAGACGTGGCGGCGGAGGAAGGGCAGGGTGCGCAGGAGGCAGAATCCATTCCTTTCTCAAGGAGGTTTGGTCATGCACTTCCATATGAAGGCAATCTGGAGAGAATAGGAGAGCCGTTTCTTGTAGAAGACAACTGGGAGGATAATCAGATTCTGGATTTCCATATGGAAATGTGTGTGAATGAAGCGAGGATTACGAAAGAAAGAGTAGATACGGACGCCTTGTATTATGAGGATACTTATCCGGTTGAGGTTGATGAAGAGAAGAATATTCTTAATAACTATAACTACGTAGTAGTAAATATCACGCTGCGTAATCTGCGTGAGACGGAAGATGATATCTATGTGAATTCCTTCAGATTCTATACTTATGATCCGCAGACAGAGGATCTGGCAGATCTGGCAGAATTGAGAGGATATAAGACATTGGAAGATCCTCTCGAATATAATAAGTCATATGCCAGAGTAGTGCTTCCAAGCGGAGGAGAATATACATGTAATCTGGTATATCTGGTTACGGATGAGAGTTTAGAAGGGAAGATTCCGTATCTATACTATACACATACAGGACTGGATGTGCCGCATGATGAACGGGCCAGATATATAAGATTGGATCAATAAAAATTAAAGGCCAGAAATTAACAGAATAAGCCGTTTTTGGTTATCGGCGGTAAAAAGCTGTATAATATAAGATGTAAGAAACAGTACTGGTTCGAAAATCTAAGAAGGAAAATCTAAGGAGGAGAACAATGCAGAAGAAAAAAATCATGAACAGGATGTTTGCGCTGATGCTGGCGGGGATAGTGGCGTCGCCATTTGGAATGATAAGCGCTAAGGCAGGTAATTGGTCGGATTCACCTTATTCACTGTATTATAGCGGCGATGGAGGCGATGTGGCGACTCCCAAAAGGCAGAAACAAGATTCCAGCTACGTGTATATCAAGCATATGGGGGATGTGGGAGCGTCGGCTTCGGTCAGAGTTGCAGGATATTCAGGCAATTATACGAAGATGTATGGAAATGGTTCATATGTGGATGTTCCATTAGGAAAAGGGTATAAGATCACAAATTATGTTGCGGAATCGTTCCCAAGTGATTACAGAAACGGCAGATATAAAATGATATATTTACAATTGATGCCGGTAACGCATTCTCCGGCTACTTTGCATGGCTGGTGGAGTCCGGACAGTATTTAATAATGACTTCGCAATCATGTTCTCAAAACTGGAAGATAAAGCGAAGAGCAGAAGTCGTAAGAGAATAAGGAATGCATATAGAAAGGGTAAGAGTAGATGCGAAAGAGAAAAATTATAAACAGTATGTTTGCATTGATGTTGGCAGGAATTGTGGCATCACCTTTTGGAATGATGAACGCAAAGGCGAGTAACTGGACGGATACGAAATATTCTCTGCGTTATAATGGGGATGGAGGGGATGTATCAACTGGCAAAAGGCAGAAACAAGACGACAGCTATGTGTATATCAAACATATGGGAAATGTAGGGGCATGGGTTTCCGTCAGAGTTGTGGGATACTCAGGAAATTATACAGGGATGAACGGGAGCGGTTCTTATGTGAAGGCTCCACTGGGAACAGGGTATAAAATCACAAACTATGTTGCTGAATCATTTCCGGCTGATTACAAAAATGGCAGATATAAAACAATATATTTGCAGTTATCGCCGGAAACGCACAATCCAACCACTCTGTGGGGTTGGTGGAGTCCTGACAGTATTTAAATATGATTTTTGCACCGGGCAGTACCTGCCCGGTACAGAGATGTAGGAAAAATGCTAAAAGGATATTTTATTTGAAATTTTCGAAGCCAAAAACTTTGAATTTAAGGACAATCCTGCAATTATAGGAAAGAATATGCTATACTCAGATGTAGAAGAAATAGAAATATACAGGAGTAGAGTATGGTTAATCAAGTAGTATACGGCATCATCAGTTTTTGTAAAATTTTATTGGGATTCCTTATCATTACACACGTATTCCCGGAAAAGCGATGGGATAAAAGATGGGTTGAAAAACTTGGATGGGGAATACTTGTTTTTGTGGCAATGAGTCAGGCATGGGATTCGTGTCACGGATTTATTCCATGGCTGCAGATTGTATTGAATGGAATAGTGAATGCAGGGATATTGAAGATTTTTTATCGGTGTGGCTTTTGGGAGATGTTACTTTGGAATTGGCTCTATGATATTGCTTATTCATTATTAAAAATACCGTTTATGATTATAAGAGGCGCCTATTTACGACAGGGAGCGGCATACGTGAATGTGATTGGTGGACGAACGCGGGAAGAGATTATCCTGTGTCTTTTGCAAGTATGTGTGATTGGTATTATATATTTTAAGCATCTGGACAAGATGGAATTCCTGCTAAAACAGATGGTAAGATATAAAAGAAGGAAAGTCCTATTTTTGATAACAGAGATGATTGGCCTAAGATTAATTTACATGATGCTAGAGTTTGGTGAGTTTAGAAGATATGAAACCGCAGATATTACAATGAGTTCTTTAATGGCATTTAGTATTCTGATGATATTTATGTTGTATATGATTTATACAATGTATGTATACAGCAGAGAAGAACAAAGGAATCTGATCATACAACAGAAAATACTTATGAGAGAGACAGGTATAATCACAGAACACTGCAGACAGGATGCAAAGAAGCTGCATGATCTGAAGCACACATGGGTGTATCTGCAGAATTGTCTGGAAGAGAAAAAGTATGAGGATGCGATGAAGAGTGTTGGCAATCACTTGGATGAAGTGAAAGATTTACAGAGACAGAGATGGTCGGGGATACCGGAAATAGATGTATTGTTGAATTATAAATATCAGAAAATGCTGGAATACGGGATTGATTTTACGGAAAAGATAGAACTTTATCAACTGCCTGTTTCTGGCGAGGAGTTTATGGTGATATTGGGGAATCTTCTGGATAATGCCATTGAGGCGACCATAAAATGTGAGACGGCAGAAAGAAAGATAGATCTGTCTGTTAGAAATGTAAATCAAATCTTTATGTTAAAGATAGGTAATACTTGCATAGCTCAGCCAGAAAGCAAGGGAAAGAGGTGGAAGACATCAAAGGGTGATTCCATTCACCACGGATGGGGGATTGCGAATGTGAAGCAGATTGTTGAGCGCGCCAGTGGAGAACTGAATTATAGATGCGAAAATGATTGGTTTGAGATAAGTATACTGATATAGGAGAGTGGCGAAGATGAAAAATGATAATTTAGATATGATTTTATATGAGATTGTTCAGGCTGATGATTTGGAGCCGGATGAAGAAGAGATAGGAGCAATATCGTTCATTGCAGGAGGGTATTATACCTTGATTTGTTGTTAAGTATGAGATGTGTTAGTCAATATCTGCGTCGGCACAATTCAACGGAGGGTAATTTATGTTTAAAACTTCTCCAATACATATTGTAACAGATATTGGCTAACGCCTTAGAAAAAAGGAGAATTATGGAAGCAAGAGTATGGAAACAGATTCTGGGAGAAGAGATCTACGAGAAAATCGACCATACTGCATGTGAGAAGCTGAAAGAGCAATTGTATCAGGAATGTGATAGCTGTCTGCATCGGATCTATGAAGAAGCAGACAGCTATTATTCTGGCAGTCTGCCGGATATCAATTTTGAAAATTTCTACCGTTTCTTTCAGCAGATTGCAGTGAACTATGCAGAAGTGTGGCCGGCCGGGCCTGCCTTTGGCAGGGAACTAAGGCGCATGATAGCGGACAATGTCCTGCACGGAATCATCAGAATCCCGGTCCGCTGTCTGATCGCGGATATCCGGGAGCGTGCGGAAGAAGGAAAGCTCTCAGGGAAAGACGAATGGGAAGAATACGCAGACTATGAAGAACGGTTCTTAGGCAGTCCGGAGTATATAAAGCAGTTCTGCGGCAGTTACCCGGAGCTTCTGCGGCTGATCCTTCTGCGGATTCGGCAGATTGTAAGCCAGATAGCTCTTATCCGGGATATGGCAGAAGGCGCGGACGGCGGCCGCAGGCAGGGTAAGATGATCCGGGAGAATGGAGGCGCCAAGGTAAGGATAGCGGATATAGAACTGGGACTGTCGGACGTCCATACGGCGGGGCGGACGGCGGCCGGGGTACGGTTTACAGACGGAGGGAGGTTCATCTATAAGCCGAGAAGCCTGCGGAAGGATAAGATCTATCAGGATATCAATCGCTGGTTCTGCACGCACTTGAAGATGAGTGTCCGGGACAGGGAGATCATTGAGACAGGAAAGGGCGGTTTTGACGAGTATGCGGCATGCCAGCCTTGTCAGGAGGAAGCGGAGGTCAGGCGGTTCTTCTACCGTCTGGGCATACAGCTTCTCATCTGTTATCTGACAGATACGTCGGATATCCACGGAGAGAATCTGATTGCGGACGGGGAATATCCGGTAATGGTCGATCTGGAGACCATGCCCGGAGCCGTACAGCCAGGCAGACGCCGGGATTCGGACATGGAGGGTATACGGGAATATCTGGAACGCTCTGTACTGCATACGGGGATACTGCCGGGAGCCGCTTGGGGAAACGAAGGCGCGGGAGGCAGTGTGAATGTCCTGCATTCTTCCGGGACTTGTGTTACGCCTTTTAAACTTCCCGTGATATCTAACCCAAAGTCGTCAGGAATCCGGCTGGACTATGAGCAGAAGAAGATTGCCCTTCAAAACAGTATTCCGTATTATCAGGGGAATCCGGTTCATGTACAGAAGTACGTGCAGGAGTTATGGTGTGGATTCCGGGATGCATACGAACTTGCGCTGGATAGGAAAGACGAGCTGGCCGGGGTGTTTGAGCCGTTGTTTCAGGAGAGGAGCAGGTATCTGCTTCGGCACACACAGCAGTATGCGATGTATATGTCGGTCTCTCTGTCGCCGGAATTCATGAAGAATACGAAGGATCGTATCTGCCTGCTGCATGCTCTGAGAAAGACAGAGAAGAAGAAATCTGGTCAGTCGGTGTTTTTTGGCTATGAACTGAGGTCGCTGATGAATCTGGAGATACCTGTTTATCATTTTGAAGGGAAGGAACTGGATCTGACAGATGGAGACGGCGGAGTGTATCCGGGGTATTTTGAACATAGCGCATATGAGGGCTTTCGGGGCAGATTGTTGGGATTATCTGCCCGGGATCTGAGGAAGCAGGAGATGATGATCCGTCTGTCAATGGGGTGTAACCTGCCACAGATGGAAGAGAGCAGATATATATGTACGAAGGATTTGATGGAAACGGACAGACATATATTTGCAAAAGGTATGGCGGAAGAAAGCGGGGGCGCTTCTTCGGGGTATCTGGAGGAAGGAGACGGGTATGCCATCGGGAAGTGCCCGGGACGAGAAAAAGATATACTGGCAGGAATTGCCAGGCATATCGCCGGACTGCAGGTGAGACTGGCTGACTGTCCGGGGGCTCATTCCCGCAATCTGCCGTGGGAGAGGCCGATATTTCCAGGACTGAACCTTTCCGGCCCGGTGTTGAGGGTAGAGGCGGCAGGCATGAATCTGTATGATGGGATCCCGGGAATCGCGGTATTATTGGCCGCTGTCCGTTCAATCTGCAAGACGGATGAATTTGATGAATTGTATGGGGCGCTTACAGGGGAGATGTTCCGGTACACCGGGGAGTGTCTGGCGCATAAGAAGGAGAGAGTCCTTGAAGGAACAGGGATGTTCGTGGGGGAAAGCTCCGTAGTGTATGGGTATCTGCTCCTGTATCAGGCAGGCGGCAGGGCAGAGTATCTGGATTATGCACGGAAGCATGCAGAGGTGGTTCGGGAAATCGTAAGCCGGGATACCAGATATGATCTGTTGTCCGGAAATGCAGGATGGATACTGGTCCTGCTGAGGCTGTATCGGATAACGGCAGAAGAGCGTTATCTGTCCGATGCAGTCAGGGCCGGGGAGACCCTGTGGGAGAAGAGGACAGAGCTTGAGACCGGGTGCGGATGGATCTGCTCCCGGGAGAAGACGCCGCTGGCAGGCATGGCCCACGGAAACAGTGGGGCAGTCCTGGCATATGCAGGACTGCTGGAACATACAGGCAGTCAGGAGTATACAGGACGGATCAGAAGGCTTATGGAATATGAGGATTCACTCTATTCGGCCCGGGAGGAGAACTGGCTGGATCTGCGCGTACAGAAGCGTGCCGGCAGTCATTCCAACGCCTGGTGTCATGGCGGAAGCGGGATATTGCTGTCCCGTGTAAGGCTTGCCGGCCTGGCAGAATTCCGGGAGAATGAAAGGGTAAGAGCGGATATTGAGAGAGGGCTTAAGTGCCTGATGAAGTGGGAGGAGGACGATAGTATCTGCCTCTGCCATGGACTTGCCGGGAAGTATCTGATTATGAAGGAATGTGCGCAGATGCTTGGGCGGGAAGACCTTGCGGCAGAGAGCAGGAGGATGAGAAGGCGTTTGCTGGAATCCGTCAGGATTCCCGTGCAGGAATACTATAGTACTTCCTTAATGTCCGGTATTGCCGGAGCGGGGTTCGCTTTGAGCGGATTAGACTCTGGGGTTTTCGAGGGAGTTGTTTTGGACAAATCAGCTTCTGGGTCTCAGGGGTAATTTGGAAGTCCTTTTTGCGAATCAGGAGGCGATATTCCGGCGAAAAATTAGAGGCCAAAAATAAACAGAATAAGCCGCTTTTGGTTATAAGAATTTAAATGCTGTATAATGTAACATGTAAGGAACAGTACTGATTCTGATAATTAAAAACAATGATTTAAACAGGAGGAGATACAATGAGAAAAGCAAAAAGGTTAATGAGTAGTATTTTAGCAATGGGAATGGCAATCGCCTTAAGTGTTCCGGTGTTTGCAGATGAAGCGATGCCTATGAGCGCCTCAGATTCCAGTTTTCCAATGACATTTATTAGTTCGGCGAAGAGCTATGATACAATCAAGCGGTCCAAAGACAATGATAGTTACGTCTATGTGAAAAATACGTCGGGACTTGACTTGCGGGTTAGAACAAAGGCAGGATCAAATGGCAAAAACTATACGAAGAATGGGTCTGCGGTAGTTCCAAGTGGTGAGTGGTTTGTAGCCAATTATATTAATGAAAACGGCTATACATCATGTTACTTGACTATTTCAGCGGCAAATGCAGGAGCTTCGGGATATCTGAAAGGAAAGTGGAGTCCGGATTCTGTAGGAAGCTATCCGGTAGCAAACAGATAATCAGGATGGGAAGGCAGACGATTTTGCTTTGCAAAGTCGTCTGCTGTCCGGCAGGAGGTATAAGAATGGCTGTAAATGAGAAGAAGAAAATTTTAGCGATAGTGATTGCAGGAATGATTTGTATGTCCGCGACGGCTTGTTCCATGATAGGGGGAGGCGGGTTTTTGGGGAAGGGGAATGGGGAAAGCAATGAGAGGCCGCAGCGTCTGCAGGAGGGCAGACTCCACTCGATGGGGGAGGCCGCCCTGCTTGCCGCTCCCACAAAGCAAGATCCCCAGTTGAAAGGTGCGGAGTACACCGTCCATACGGCGGCGCTTTATGAGAATCCTGAGGAGGCGGGAATAGATACGAGCCAGATCCTGACAGACGGAGACACCCACTATGATCTTGAGACAGGCGAGCCGACAAAGCCGGATGTGTCAAAGGCCGCTTTCTTTCTCTGTGACGTGACGATTAAAAATATCAGATTAGAGTATATGAATATCACGGAACTCAGCCTTGTCTGTCTCCCGGAAGGCAGTGAGGAGTTGAAGATGGTGGGGTATCCGGCATATTTTTCTAAGCCTGAGGAAGTGGAAGACAGTACGGATTATTATAACTTCAATCTGCCGGCGGACCAGAGTATAGATGCGAAGGTAGGCTGGTGGGTGGATTTAGAAGAGTGCAGGAAGGAAAACCTATACCTGATGCTCAATTATGGCGGGGATAAGGAATACCAGGAGTACTGGAAATTAGATCTGTAGGGAGGGGAAGGGATGTTAAGACAGATGATAAGGATGGAGTGCCGTAAAGCATTCAGGAATAAGATGTTTTATACCGCGGTTGCGGCGGGATGTATCATTACCTTGTTTGCGCTGGTCTATTATATAGGGATATATCAGAATGAGCTTACGATGATGCAGGCAGATGATGTCAATCCTATGCATGAAGCTTCCGGACTTTTTAATTTTTGGATTGGCGGAGAACCCTTTTCCTTTGGATCTGCGGCCTACTTTTTTATGTTTCCGCTGCTGACCGCGATTCCTTATGGTTGGTCTTATTGCGGGGAGAAACGAAGCGGCTATATCCGGACCGCGGTGGTGCAGGCGGGAAAGAAGGCGTATTTCCTGGCAAAGTATACGGCGGTATTTTTATCCGGCGCCCTTGCAATGGTCATTCCGCTGGCGTTTGATTTCCTTTTGTCGGCGCTGTTTTTCCCGGCTGTCATGCCAAGTCCTGTATACTGTACGAGTACCGGCATCTTCTATGATTCGCTTATGTCGATGTTCTATTATACCGTGCCGTTACTGTATGTGCTGATTTATCTTCTGATTGATTTCATCTTTGGCGGACTGATTGCCTGTATCAGCTATGCGGCGGCATGTTTTGTACGGTATCGTGTGGTTGCGGTGATACTGCCGCTGTTCTTTATGCTGGCCGTTCATTATCTGCGGCAGTTTGTCTATATTTCGGCGGAGGTGCGTTATAAGGAGATCTCGCCCATGTTTTTCCTGCGCCCGGTGCAGGCGGCGTATCCGGCGTCATGGGCGGTGATCCTTGCTGAGATGGCGGCGCTGTTCCTTGTAACTTTTTTCTTAAGCGTGATATGGGAGAGGAAGCATGAGATTTATTAGATATTTTTTATTCGACCTTAAGCAGGGGGCGCTCCATAATAAGGCGCTCCTTCTTACCCCGGCGGCAATCGGTGCTCTGGTATTTCTTGATTTTTTGTTCAAGGCGCACAGGTATCTGGCGATTGGGGCGATAGAGGAATCGGTCAGCTATGGTGATTACTGGTTTTATCTGTATGGAGGGATGAAGGAGTATACGCCCGGACCGGGCAATGCTTTTAGTTTCCCGGTGGTATGGATGCTTGTATTCGCGGCGGTTCCGTTCGTTCTTCTAAACTACCCTTTTAGGGATATGGGCGGAATCGGGCAGCAGATCCTCGTCCGGTCAAGGAGCAGAAGTACCTGGTGGCTGTCGAAGTGCTGCTGGAATTTCGTGGGAACGGTTCTTTACCATCTGATGCTGCAGACGGTGGGGGCGGCGCTGTTTCTGCTGTTTGGGATGGACCTTACGTATCGTATACATATGGATTTTATCCGGGTGGTATATGACGCATTGCATGAGGAGCTCTGGGAGAGATCTGCGCTGCCTCTCGCGGTGCTTGTTCTGCCGGCGCTTGTGTCTGCCGCTGTCAATATGTTGCAGATGACGCTGTCCCTGTTCGTAAGGCCGATGTTTGGCTTTTTCGCGGCAGCCCTGCTGCTTCTGGCGTCGGCTTATCTGATGTCGCCTGTGCTGGCAGGTAATTACGCTATGGCGTATCGCTGTGACTGGATGCTTAAGGGGGGAGTTACGGGCAGGGCCGGCCTGACAGCAGCCGCGGCTTTGTTTGTGGCGGCGTTTCTTCTGGGGCTTGTCAGATTTCATTTTTATGACATATTGGAAGAGTGAACGAGGAGGATTATATGGTGCGGATTGAACTTGATAAAGTAACGAAGCGGATTCGGAAGAATACTGTACTTCATGAGGTTACGCTTAAGATGCATGAAGGAAGGATCTACGGCTTGCAGGGAGTGAACGGCTCCGGGAAGACTATGCTGATGCGGACGGTTATAGGGCTGATCCGTCCTACGGAAGGGAGCGTGTCTGTGAACGGGAGGATCCTTGGCAGGGATATGGAATTCCCGGAGAGCATAGGATTCCTTCTTGAGAATCCGGCGTTTCTTGGGCAGTATTCGGGGTATGAGAATCTGAATATGCTTGCGGGGATCAAGGGACGGGCTTTGACCGGGCAGATTAAGGACTGCATCCGGGCTGTAGGGCTCGATCCGGAGGATAAGAAAAAGTACAGGAAATACTCGCTTGGAATGAAGCAGCGTCTTGGGATTGCCGCGGCGATCATGGAGGAGCCGGATATCGTCGTGTTAGACGAACCGACCAACGCCCTGGATGAATCCGGCGTCCGCCTTGTGCAGGATATCCTGCGCCGGGAGAAGGCAAGAGGGGCGCTAGTCATACTGTCCTGCCATGATATCGGTATCCTAAGGGAGCTCTCGGACGAGATATTCAGGATGGAAGCAGGGAGAGTCGTGGAGCATATCTGCCTGAATGATGAACGGCAGGAGGAAGGAGGGGACGCATGATGGAACCGGGAAGAACCGCGGAACAGGTCTGTAAGAATGGCGGGCCGCAGGAGGACGGGAAACGGCATATGAGGTTAAAGAGAAGGATATGCATTATATTGGCTGTGCTATGCCTGACAGGCTTATATGCCGCGAGAGTATATGCGGTCAATACAGGGGTGCGGCTGCCTGTCCGGCAGGTTTTTGAGAAGGGAGAGGTCGTTCCCTTTGGTAAGGACTATAATATTTCAGAGGGCGACTGCAGCGACGGATATACCATACAGGTGCTGGAATCTAAGATTATGACGGAGGAGGAATTTTTTCAGGAGTACAAAGAGGCTGATGATATGGGACTTGCCTCACATTACTACATGGTTAAGGTGAAGGTTGGGAATGCAGATAATGAGTATGTCGGAGAGCAGGGGGTGCATATGGGGATGGCTATGCTGGTCGGCACGAATTATTCCGTTATATTATCGCCGGATATGTTCCGGGCAGTGAATCCTGATATGGAGACGGCGTCGTTCTCCCTGAGACTTGGCACAGAGATGGAGATGTGGCTCGTGTTCCAGATCATTCCCGGCAATACGCCGGAAATCGGGCATATAGTAGAAGACCCGCCGATGCTTATGATTACCCAGTATCCGCATCAGAAAATGATCCGGCTGGAGGATTAATACCGCCCTGCACGGTGGAGTCCGGACAGTTCTAAAAAGCCCGCCTTTCGGGTTGCGGGCACAGCCCCGGCTGTGTTATACTGACTGTAAATCTCATGATTGTGCGAGAGGGAAAGGAAGTGTGGGGAGCGTGAGCAGAACGTTTCATACCGATGGATGCTGTGACCCAAAGCTGCATTATATGGTAGATCTGACTACCCGGTTAGAAGAGATCCGGGCGATGGTAGACGCCGGAAAATATTTTACCATCAACAGGGCAAGGCAGTATGGGAAGACTACGTTGCTGATGGCTCTGGCAGAATACCTGAAGACAGATTATAAAGTGATCAGTTTGGATTTTCAGGGGTTAAGCTATGCTGATTTTGAGTCGGAATACAGTTTTGTCGCTGCTTTTTCCAGGCAGCTGCTTTTATATACAGAAGATATACCTGCCAGAGCGGGCGAAGAGCTGAGGCAATATTCGGAAGGCAGTATAAAAGGAGCGACTCTGTCAAGGCTGTTCGTAACATTATCACAGTTATGCAGAAGTATGGCAGAGGGGATTGTCTTAATCATCGATGAAGTAGATGCAGCTTCCAATAATCAGGTGTTTATAGATTTCCTTGCTCAGCTTCGCTTTTATTATCTTAAGAGACGAAGCCTGCCGGTCTTCCAGTCGGTGATCCTTGCCGGTGTTTATGATGTCCGCAGTGTAAAGAGTAAGATTCGTCCCGAAGACGAACATAAGGAAAACTCGCCGTGGAATATTGCGGCAGATTTTCTTGTGGATATGAGTTTCTCGGTGAAGGATATAGAAGGTATGCTTCATGAATATGAGACGGATCGTCAGACAGGTATGGATATCCATCGGATGGCGGGCATGATCTATGACTATACGTC
This sequence comes from uncultured Dorea sp., assembly GCA_947063855.1. Taxonomy (GTDB): domain Bacteria; phylum Bacillota; class Clostridia; order Lachnospirales; family Lachnospiraceae; genus Sporofaciens. The sequence goes on along the minus strand of CAMSTW010000049.1, from coordinate 8,245 downwards.
CGGTTATCCATATCTGGTGTCCAGATTCTGCAGTTATCTGGATGGGCTGGCCGCCCAAACGGGAGAGTTTCCGGATAAGAGCAGCGCCTGGACTTTGGAAGGGTTCCATGAAGCCGAAAAAAAGATCGTCAAAGAAGATAATACGCTATATCAGTCTTTAATAAGAAAATTAGAACTCTACCCCAGGCTCAGGGAGATATTGTATGAGCTTCTGTTTACCGGAAAGCCGGTTCCATATATGGCGACGAACAGTTACTTGAAGACAGCAGCAATGTTCGGATTTATCAAAAATGAAAATGATATGGCCGTAATCTCTAACCGGATCTTTGAAACCGTGCTGTATAACTATTTTATAGCCGAGGAGTTTGCTGGCAGTAAGATGTATAATGCAGGGGTACAGGAGAGGAATCAGTTTATTACAGGCGGATACCTGGACATCAGAAGGATTCTTGAGAAATTCGTAGAAACCTTTGATGATCTGTACGGGGATCAGGATGATACTTTTCTGGAAGATGTGGGCAGACGTTATTTTCTTCTGTTTCTGAAGCCGATTATTAATGGCATTGGGAGTTGCAGTGTGGAATCAAGAACCAGGAATAATGAACGCATGGATCTGGTCATCTACTACAAAGGGGAGCAGAGCGTGATCGAAGTCAAGATATGGCGGGGGAACGCCTACAATGAGCGCGGGGAGGAACAGCTTTCCAACTATCTTGAATATTTTCATCTTAAGAAAGGTTATATGCTGAGCTTTAATTTTAACAAGAAAAAAGAAATCGGAGTAAAAGAAATAAAGGTGAGAGATAAGATAGGCTGTGGTGTAACCCGCTGATAAAATGCAGTAAAAAGATTGACAAGCATGCCGAAAAGTGATATAAATGCACTATGTGAATAAACGAACTTGATAGAGGCGCGGGTTTCATCAGTATGTCGGGACGATAGTCAGGGAGACTGTCCTGCCAGAAAGGGGAAGCCGCCGAAGGAGTGGAAGGAAGATGTTTCCGGGTATCCCATAACCGCACTCCTGGGACGCAGACAGAATATGCTGCGGACTGTCACATCAGTGGAGCGCTATCATAGGTATAAGATTGTGCAGATTAACAGATACAGCATTTATATGTGGTTGTGAAGATGATTCCCGCGGAGTTTTGGTACAAGGCAGGTTTGCGTGGGATAGTTGGATACATATAGAGGCAGGAATGATGTTATGCCATGAACGCGCCCGATAGAAGCGTTGTTCATGGCATTTTTGCGTCCGGCATACGATGCTTTTCCTTACATCTTTGCATGAATTCTTGCGAAATACAAAGACATACTAGTCTCCCGGCGGTATGGAGTGTGCATTGCCGATTGGGTTTTGGGGAAGCGCTGCGGCGGACATTAAGATGCAGAAAAAGAAAGAGAGGGAATCTTTACGATGAGAGGAAAGAAACGAGTTTTTTTAAGTGCATGTATGCTCCTGTGCATGCTGGCGGTCAGCTCCGTGACTGTATTTGCGGCAGATGAGGCGGCAGAGTATGTACCGGATATGTATGCGACGTTCTGGTCGCTGATACCGCCGATTGTGGCGATTGCGCTTGCATTGATCACGAAGGAGGTATACAGTTCACTGTTTGTCGGAATCCTGATAGGAGGAATCTTCTATTCTGGATTTACCTTCGAGACCACGGTTACGCATGTATTCCAGGACGGTATCGTGGGCGTACTGTCGGACAGTTATAATGTAGGTATCCTGGTATTCCTGGTGGTTCTTGGGATTATGGTCTGCCTGATGAACAAGGCGGGCGGCTCCGCGGCGTTCGGACGCTGGGCAAGCGAGCACATCAAGAGTCGTGTGGGCGCGCAGCTTGCCACGATCCTGCTGGGCGTGCTGATCTTTATTGATGATTATTTTAACTGCCTTACAGTAGGAAGCGTGATGCGGCCGGTGACGGACAAGCACAATGTATCCCGTGCGAAACTGTCTTACCTGATTGACGCTACGGCGGCCCCGGTATGTATCATCGCTCCGATCTCTTCCTGGGCGGCGGCGGTTACCGGGTTTGTAGAGGGCGAGGATGGTTTCTCCATCTTCATTCGTGCGATTCCTTATAATTATTACGCAATCCTGACGATTGTGATGATGGTAACGATCGTTGTCCTGAATATTGATTACGGCCCGATGAAGCTTCATGAGAAGAATGCGCTTAGCGGCGATCTCTATACCACTCCGGACAGGCCGTATGCCAATGCAGAGGAAGATGTAGATGAGAGCAAGGGTACGGTAATCGATCTGGTGGTTCCGATCGTTGTGCTGATTGTCTGCTGTGTGATCGGTATGATCTATACGGGCGGGTTCTTTGAAGGAGCCGGATTTGTGGAGGCGTTCTCTAACAGCGACGCGTCCGTAGGCCTGATGCTTGGAAGCTTCTTCGCATTGGTGATTACGATTGCGTTCTATGCCGTAAGAAAGGTACTTAAGTTCAGTGAGTCCATGGCGTGTGTGCCGGACGGTTTCAAGGCCATGGTGCCGGCCATCCTGATCCTTACCTTTGCATGGACCCTGAAGGCTATGACGGACAGCCTTGGCGCGGCAGAGTATGTTGCAGGCATCATGGATTCGGCGGCAGGCGGGCTTGTGAACCTGCTTCCGGCGATTATCTTCCTGGTAGGGTGCTTCCTTGCATTTGCAACCGGGACTTCCTGGGGAACCTTCGGAATCCTGATTCCGATCGTGGTGGCTGTATTTGCGGGAACCAATGAGACCATGATGATTATCTCCATCTCTGCATGTATGGCGGGCGCGGTCTGCGGAGACCACTGCTCACCGATCTCCGATACCACGATTATGGCGTCGGCGGGCGCGCAGAGCAATCATGTGAACCACGTGACGACACAGCTGCCGTATGCAGTCACGGTAGCGGCTGTTTCTTTCGTTACCTATGTGCTGGCAGGCTTCATCAAGAATGCGTTTATCTGTCTGCCCATTGGGATTATCCTGATGGTTGGAACCTTGATCGTGATTAAGAAGATGACGGCTGAGAAATCTTTATAAGAAATGTGAGTAGGGCCGTGAGCAGAGTCCCTGTAGCTTAAAGTGTATAAGCTGCAGGGATTTTTATATGGTATCATCCATGAGCCGTAACCGGGACTGCCCGTTTAAAGCTGCCTTTGGCGAGGCTTATTCAGAGGGATTGCTTTATTCTTAAGTATCTACTATAATAATATGCGGATACTGCAAAGCAGATGGAGGAAATGAGAATATATGCTGAACATTTATTATGGAAGAATGTCAGAGGCGATATTTAATACCGCCGTATACTTTAAAAATGTTTATGAAGACAGTTGGATTACGGATTCATTTTCAAAAGAGATGATTCTGGATGTAGATAAATCTATTGTCCTGGGAAATGGTGTGATAGACAGTCCGGTTCTTGGAAAGATTGCGCCGGTCAGTCTTTCAGGAGGCGTAAAGACCTTGATACTGATGAAAAATGAGCCGCAGAAGATATTTAATGCGTCTACATGTGGTAATAATTGTGCAAAATGGATTCTGAAAATCGGAGAGATGCAGGATATTACGATAAACCTCCGCCATCTGATGGATTTTGGCAGATCATCATTTGATATTCATATTCTGAATACAGATCAGGTTGTTCATAGCATGAAAGAATTGGTGCCGGTTGCAGGCATATTTGTCTAAAGGAGTGTGTGTATGAGGGGAACGCATAGTGTAATGGTGCAGAACAAACGGATTCGATATGATTTTGACATCAGAAGAAATCTTACGATTATTCAAGGAGACAGCGCAACAGGGAAGACTACATTGATTAGTATGATAGAAGAATATTATGAAAATGGTCCGGTAAGTGGTATCGAACTGCGTTCGGATAAGGAATGCGTGATTCTTTCGGGGCGTAAATGGAGGAATGATCTTGCGGTTATTCAAGATAGCATTGTGTTTATTGATGAAGGAAATGAATTTATTTTTACAGATGAATTTTCTGCTTCTATCAGAAGTACGGATAATTATTATGTGATAGTCACAAGGGAAGGGATTCCGTCTTTGCCTTATAGCATTGAAGAGATATATGGTATTCGGGATTCTGGTAAATTTGGGGCGTTAAAACAGGTTTATAATGAATTTTATCATCTGTACCATGCGGGAAAAAGACAGGAGATAAAGAATTTTGGAATGATTATTGCAGAGGATTCAAATTCTGGATATCAGTTTTTTCAATCTGTGGTTGAAAGAGATATCATTTGCAAAAGTGCAAAAGGAACTATTTGATCTGTAAAATTCCAAAAAGGACAGATAATGGGAACAAAGGCAAATAAATGCGACTTCCTCTTGTAGAATACCGGAAAATTGGATAAAATGTGTAATAGGATTGACTGAAAGCAGGCAGACAGTGACACTGCCGGGAGCGAAAGGAGAATAAGTAGACAGATGAGTATCAGAGACTTGAAGACATATGAGATGATAAAGGAAGAAGAATTAACCGGCATACGGGCGAAGGGGTATCTGCTGCGCCATAAGAAGAGCCGGGCCAGAGTCCTTCTGGTAGAGAAGAAGGATGACAACAATAAGGTGTTCAGTATCGGATTCCGCACGCCGCCGTCAGACAGCACGGGTGTCCCGCATATCCTGGAGCATTCTGTCTTGTGCGGTTCGAAGAATTTCCCGGCGAAGGATCCCTTCGTGGAGCTGGTGAAAGGATCCCTTAACACCTTCCTGAACGCCATGACCTATCCGGACAAGACAGTCTATCCGGTGGCGAGCTGTAACGATAAGGATTTCCAGAACCTGATGCATGTATATATGGACGCTGTGCTCTACCCGAATATCTATGAGCATGAGGAGATCTTCCGGCAGGAGGGATGGAGCTATAAGCTTGACAGCGCAGAAGACAAACTTGCGTATAACGGCGTGGTCTACAACGAGATGAAGGGTGCGTTTTCCTCCCCGGAGGGCGTGCTTGACCGTGTGATCCTCAACACACTGTTCCCGGACACCTCTTATGCCAATGAATCCGGAGGCGACCCGGAGGCGATTCCGGACCTTACCTATGAGCAGTTCCTTGATTTCCACAGGACATACTACCATCCGTCCAACAGCTACATCTACCTGTACGGGGACATGGACATGGAAGAGAAGCTTGAATGGCTCGACAGAGAATACTTAAGCGCCTTCGACGCCAGGGAAGTGGACTCCGTGATACGCGCTCAGGAGCCTTTTGAGGAGATGAAGGAGACGGTCATTCCCTATTCCATAGCAAGCGAGGAATCAGAGGAGGATAATACCTACCTCTCCTATAATAAAGTAATCGGAACCAGCCTTGATAAGGAATTATATCTTGCCTTCCAGATCCTGGATTATGCACTGCTCTCAGCACCGGGCGCTCCCCTTAAAAAGGCGCTGACGGACGCCGGGATCGGCAAGGACATCATGGGTTCCTATGACAACGGGATCTATCAGCCGATTTTCTCCGTGATTGCAAAGAACGCCAACGAAGACCAGAAGCAGGAGTTTGTGGAATTGATTGAGCGTGTGCTTTCGGATATCGTGGAGAAGGGAATAGACAGGAAGGCTCTGGAAGCGGGGCTTAACTATCATGAATTCCGTTACAGGGAGGCTGATTTCGGCAATTATCCCAAGGGTCTGATGTACGGCCTGCAGATGATGGACAGCTGGCTCTATGACGAGGAGAAGCCGTTCATCCATGTGGAGGCGCTGGAGACCTTCGAATTCCTGAAGAAGCAGGTGGGCACCAGATATTATGAAGACCTGATCCGCAGATACCTACTTTTGAATACCCATGGCGCGGTCGTGATCGTGAAGCCGGAGAAGGGGCGCACGGCACGGCTGGACGCTGAACTTGACCGGAAGCTTCAGGAATATAAGGCCGGACTTGGCGCAGGCGAAGTAGAAGAACTGGTGAAGAAGACGGCAGAGCTTCAGGCATACCAGTCCGAGCCTGAGAAGGAAGAAGACCTGGAGCGGATTCCGGTATTGCGAAGGGAAGACATTTCCCGTGAGATTGAGCCGATCGTGAATGAAGAGCTTAAGCTTTCGGGCGTGCCGGTGATCTTCCATGAGATTGAGACCAATGGAATAGGATATGTGGATGTATTGTTCGATATGTCAGGAGTTGAAGAAGAACTGCTTCCATACGCAGGAATCCTGCAGTCGGTGCTTGGTATCATAGATACAGAGAATTATGAGTACGGCGAATTGTTCAATGAGATCAATATGCATACCGGCGGAATCGGGACTTCCCTGGAACTCTATAATGACGTGACCAATATCCGGGAGAAAGCCTTTAAGGCAACCTTTGAGATCAAGGGAAAAGCGCTGTACGGCAAGCTGCCGGTGGTATTCTCCATGATGGGTGAGATCCTTACGGCGTCGAAGCTTCAGGATACGAAGCGGCTTAAGGAGATTCTTGCCATGGTGAAGTCAAGGCTTCTGATGCGGTTCCAGTCGTCCGGACATACGACGGCGGCTCTTCGCGCCATGTCTTATTCGTCGCCTTCCGCGAAGCTTAAGGATATGACGAACGGGATCGGATTCTACAGGACCATTGCTCGTATAGAGGAGAACTTTGAGGAAGAGAAGGAACAATTGGCAGAGATTCTTAAGAAGCTTTCGCAGCAGCTTTTCCGTCCGGATAATATGATGATCAGTTATACGGCGTCAAGGGACGGCTTAGAGGGGATAGAGGCACAGATCGAAGAACTGAAGAAGAGCCTGTATGCGGGCGTGCCGGCAGAGAGTGCATGCATCATCCACTGTGAGAAGAAGAATGAGGGCTTCAAGACTGCGTCCAAGGTGCAGTATGTGGCAAGGACCGGGAATTTCATCGACCACGGCGCATCCTATACAGGAGCCTTACAGATACTCAAGGTAATCTTAAGCTACGACTACCTGTGGCAGAATATCCGTGTCAAGGGCGGGGCTTACGGCTGTATGAGCAATTTCAACCGGATTGGGGAGGGGTATTTCGTATCCTACCGCGACCCGAACTTAAGACGGACGGCAGAGGTATACGAAGGCGTCGTAGATTATCTTAAGGACTTTACCGTCAGCGAGCGGGACATGACGAAGTATATCATTGGAACCATGAGCAATATCGACCAGCCCATGACTCCGGCAACCAAGGGCGAGCGTTCCATGAATCTCTATATGAACAAGGTGACGGCCGAGATGATCCGCGAAGAGCGCAACCAGATCCTGGATGCTGCGCAGGATGATATCCGCGCCCTCGCCCGTGTTGCAGAGGCCGTATTGGAAGCAGGTCAGTTCTGTGTCATCGGCAGTGAAGAGAAGATTGAAGAGTGCAGAGACATGTTTGAGACGGTGACAGGATTCTAAAATCCATTTTCCGTGCACAGGCAGTTTGGAGTTTGCCTTCATCTAAGCAGACATTCTGGGGCGCAGAGTTCCTAAGTCGAAGTAAATATTACACAAACTTGAGATAGGAGAACGTATGAAGAAAGATTATAAGTCAGGTTTCGTAACCCTGATCGGCCGTCCCAACGTGGGCAAATCAACCCTTATGAACCACCTGATCGGCCAGAAGATCGCCATCACCTCCAACAAGCCCCAGACGACCCGTAACCGGATCCAGACGGTGCTGACCACAGAGGAAGGGCAGATCGTGTTCGTGGACACGCCGGGCATCCATAAGGCGAAGAACAAGCTTGGAGAGTATATGGTAAATGTGGCAGAGCGTACTCTGAACGAGGTGGACGTGGTTCTCTGGCTTGTGGAGCCGGCCACCTTCATCGGCGCCGGGGAGCGGCATATCGCCGGACAGCTTAAGAAAGTCAGGACTCCTGTGATACTGGTCATCAACAAGATTGACAGTGTCAAAAGAGAAGAGGTATTTCCGGCAATCGCCGCTTACAAGGATCTCTATGATTTTGCGGAGATCGTTCCGGTGTCCGCGAGAAACGGGGATAACACAGAGGAATTGGTACGGGTCGTTATGAAATATCTCCCTTACGGTCCGCAGTTCTATGATGAAGACACGGTGACGGACCAGCCGGAGCGGCAGATTGTGGCGGAGCTGATCCGTGAGAAGGCGCTTCACTGCCTGCAGGACGAGATTCCCCACGGAATCGCCGTTGCCATCGATCGGATGAAGGCGAAGGGGAAGGTGATGCATATCGAAGCGACGATTATCTGCGAGCGGGATTCCCACAAGGGGATAATTATTGGCAGACAAGGAAATATGTTGAAAAAGATCGGAAGCACCGCCCG
>CAMSTW010000048.1 GCA_947063855.1 uncultured Dorea sp. | reverse complement strand
GAAATTGGGTAGAAGACTGTTATCTGCTGCGATTGCCAGCTCTCTGATTGTAACACCGGTTATGGCGGCGCCTACAGTTGACGAATTGAACAAGGAAGTAAGCGATCTGAAGGAGAATAAAGCCGAGAAACAGAGTGAGGTGAATTCCCTGCAGAAGCAGTTGACTGATATTATGACCAAGCTTGGAGAACTGGAGGAGGATCTGGTTCAGAAGGGCGAGGAGATCATACAGGCGCAGGAGGATCTGACAGCGGCCGAGGCGAAGGAGCGCGAGCAGTATGAGGCCATGAAGATCCGTATCAAGTACATGTACGAGGAAGGCGACACGACGGCTCTTGAGTCACTGGTAACGGCTGAGAATTTCTCGGATCTGCTCAATAAGGCGGAATATGTTCAGAATGTACATACATACGACAGGGAACAGCTTAAGGAATATGCGGAGACGAAGCAGCAGATTGCGGACTTGAAGGCCGGCCTTGAAGAGGACAAGGCTAAGCTTGAGTCCCTGCAGGACGAGTATGAGGCGAAGGAAGGCGAGCTGAATACGATGATCGAGACGAAGAGAGCCGAAGTGGCAGATCTTGATCAGCAGATTCAGACAGCGGCCGAAGCGGTAGCGAGGGCAGTCGAGGAGCAGAGACGTAAGGAAGAGGAAGAGCGCCGCCGTGCAGAGGAAGCCCGTCAGGCTCAGATTGCGGCACAGAATAACAGGAACAACGCAGGAAACAACACCGGAGGCAACCGGGGGGATTCTGCACAGAATACAACGAACAATTCTAATACAGGCAATAACACGAACAGTAACAATAACAGCGGCAGCACGAATTCCGGATACACAGGGTCCGGTGATGCATCTGTTGGCCAGAGGATTGTGAATGCGGCTTATGGTCAGCTGAATGTTCCGTATGTATGGGGAGGCACCAGCCCGGGAGTTGGATTAGATTGTTCCGGACTTACCCAGTATTGCCACAGAGTGGCAGGTATCAGCATCCCGCGTACGTCGGGTCCGCAGGGCGGCGGCGGTAAGGCTGTCAGCAGCCCGATGCCCGGGGACATCGTATGTTATCCCGGACATGTAGGGATCTACATTGGCGGCGGTCAGATGATTCATGCGCCGGAGCCGGGAGATGTGGTGAAGATTGCCAGCGTATATGGTTCTCCGTGGTATCGCCGGTACTGGTAGACATTTATTACAGGTTTGAACAGTTTAGCCTTCCGGCTTCACTGTCACACAGATTTTACATAGTATGGAAAAAGCCTTGCAATTGCAAGGCTTTTGTGCTATCATGAGAAAGTCGCAAAAATCACGCATTTGTTTGTCTGAGAGGGTGCCTGGGCTGACGGTTATAGGCTGTATGAAGACAGAAGAATCTGACGGCGGTACAGTTCTGGCAGGATTCTGACATTTTCAGACGGTTTTCAGCCGGTTTCGAGGACTTACACACATGCGGAAGCAAAACCAAGATGGAGGAAAGAAACATGAGCGTTATTTCAATGAAGCAACTTTTAGAAGCAGGTGTTCATTTTGGACATCAGACAAGAAGATGGAATCCTAAGATGGCTCCTTACATCTACACGGAGAGGAACGGCATCTATATCATCGACTTACAGAAGTCTGTAGGCAAGGTGGACGAGGCTTATCAGGCGGTATCTGATATCGCGTCAGAGGGCGGTACGGTTCTGTTTGTAGGAACGAAGAAGCAGGCGCAGGATGCGATCCGTACAGAGGCCGAGCGCTGCGGTATGTTCTATGTGAACGAGAGATGGCTTGGCGGTATGCTGACCAACTTCAAGACGATCAAGAGCAGAGTTGCACGTCTCAAAGAGATCGAGAGGATGTCAGAGGACGGAACCTTCGATGTATTGCCGAAGAAGGAAGTGATCCAGCTTAAGAAGGAGTGGGAGAAGTTAGAGCGCAACCTTGGCGGTATCAAGGAGATGAAGCAGCTCCCGGACGCGATCTTCGTAGTGGATCCCAAGAAGGAGAGAATCTGTGTACAGGAAGCACACACACTGGGAATCCCGTTGATTGGTATCGCTGATACCAACTGTGATCCGGAAGAGCTTGACTATGTGATTCCGGGTAACGACGACGCGATCCGTGCAGTGAAGCTGATTGTATCCAAGATGGCTGACGCTGTGATTGAGGCGAATCAGGGTATGACCGGAGACGACGGGCTGTACGAAGAGGATGCCGACGAGGCTTACGAGGAAGCGGCAGAGGAATAAGAGCGATAGAGTGATTGTAATAGAGTATCATAATGATGTGAAGCCTGCCGGGAGGCGTATGTCTGATATCTATCATACCATATGCAGTTCCCGGCAGAGGTATAAGGAAATATAGGAGTTTGGAGGAGAAGAAGATGGCAATTACAGCTAGTATGGTTAAAGAGTTAAGAGAGCAGACCGGAGCAGGTATGATGGACTGCAAGAAGGCGCTGACTGAGACAGACGGTGATTTTGAGAAGGCGATTGAGTTCCTGCGTGAGAAGGGACTTGCAACCGCACAGAAGAAGGCTGGAAGAATCGCCGCAGAAGGTATCGTATCGACGACGATTAAGGACGGAGATAAGGTAGCTGCAATTGTAGAGGTGAATGCAGAGACAGACTTCGTTGCAAAGAATGAAGTATTCAGGAATTATGTAAAGGAAGTAGTAGAGCAGGCGGCTGATACGGAGGCGGCGGATATTGACGCATTCAAGGCAGAGCCGTGGGCGCTTGATACTTCCATGACGGTTGCGGATAAGTTAGCCGCTATGATTGCGAAGATTGGCGAGAACATGAACATCAGAAGATTCGAGAAGATTGTATCCGAGGACGGCGTGGTTGTATCTTACATCCATGCAGGCGGTAAGATCGGCGTGCTTGTAGAGGCTAAGACGGATAATAATTCTGATGCTGTGAAGGAGGCTCTTAAGAATGTGGCTATGCAGATTGCCGCATTGAATCCGAAGTATGTATCTACGGACGAGGTTCCGGAGGATTACAAGGAGCATGAGAAGGAGATTCTGATGGCGCAGGCCAAGAATGATCCGAAGAATGCCAACAAGCCGGAGAACATCATCGAGAAGATGATCGCCGGACGTCTCAGCAAGGAGCTTAAGGAAGTATGTCTGTTAGAGCAGGAGTATGTGAAGGCTGAGAACAAGGAGACGGTTGCGAAGTATCTTGAGGCGGTTTCCAAGGAAGTAGGTTCTGAGGTAGTTCTTAAGAGATTCATCCGCTTCGAGACAGGTGAAGGGCTTGAGAAGAAGAATGAAGATTTTGCGGCTGAGGTTGCGGCGCAGATGAACGCGTAGAGATATCTCAGGAACAGGCGAATAGAGAAAGGGGCTGTCGTCAGTGACAGCCCCTTTCGTTGTTAATATCATGTATTTTTACAAAGTATGAAAGAATGCGCCGGTACAAAGGCCTTATACTCTGGATTGATCGATCTTATTGCGGATCTCCTGCATCTGATAATCCAGCCGCTCAATAGAGTCTGCGCAGCTCTTGAGCTGTTCTACGATCTCATCCGTATCTCCCACATCCTTCTTGTACTTTAACTTGTGCTCAAGACTTGCCCAGAAGTCCATGGCTATGGTGCGGAACTGGACTTCCACCTTCATGTACTTCTTGCCCTCGGACAGGAAGATGGGGACGTCCAGAATTAGATGGAGACTGCGGTATCCATTGGGCTTGGGGTTCTTTATGTAGTCCTTCCTGCGAATCAGGATGATATCGTCCTGCTTTATAAAGAGATCGGCAAGACGGTAGATATCGTCAGGGAAGGAACAGATGACACGAAGCCCGGCCACATCCGCCAGATTCTCCCGTATGCTCTCTACCGTGACCGGGAATCCCTTGCGTTCCATCTTCTCGTAGATGCTTTCCGGGGATTTCAGCCGGCTTTTGATAGATTCAAAAGGATTACGGTTATATTCCTGGGAGAATTCCTCGTTCAGAACCTTGAGCTTCGTCTCCACTTCTACGATGGCGGAACGGTATTCCATCATCAGCCGGTTGAAGGGCTTGGCTTCCCTAAGCTTCTCCGCCTGCATCTGTATGATCTGATATTGTTTCTTCAGAGTCCGGGCCTGCTTTTCTACAGTCTGTTCCAGCTGATTCTTACATGTGAAGAGTTCGATTGCATTCTTCACACGGTTCTTCACGATAGAGTGTACGAAGGGTTTGTGGATGAAGTCCGAGGCTCCCAGCTCGAAGCATTGGTTCTCAATCTCTATGGCGTCTTCCCCGCTGATGATCAGGATCGGAATCTTCTTGATCCAGTTGTTGCGCTTCATCTCTTCGATCACGGCGAAGCCGTCCATCTTAGGCATCCGCAGATCCAGAAGCAGAGCGGCTGTCTCTCTGTGGTATGCCCTGAGCTTCTCGAGAGTCTCTTCGCCGTCGCCGGCCATATCCACAATATAATCATCCTTAAGTATATCATATAGAAGCTCGCGGTTCAGTTGGGCGTCATCCACGACCAATATTTTCTTCATAGTGTGTTACCTCTTTTACACTGGTGAATTCTGGTGTTACCGCTGATGTGCGTACCATCAATCGGACAAGACATCAGCTTAATTACAGTATACTTGATTTTGGGGAAAATGGGAAGGTAAAGTGTGATTTTCTGTAAAAATATGCTGAGGATAAGATGAAGGGGATGCCAGATGAGGCAGAGGCTTCTGAAGCTCTTAAGAAGAGATATACATAAGTGATATGAAGAATGAGGCTGCTGTAATACAACAGCCTCATTTGGTTACTTCTTCAGACTGACACTCTCGAATTCAGCGATGATTTCCTTAGAAGGAGCCTTTGTTGCCAGACTGACGATGATGATCATGGCCAGTGAGACAAGGAACGCCGGAAGCAATTCATAGATGTCAAGGATACCGCCCAGAGGACGAACCGCATACTTCCAGATGAATACCATGGCGCCGCCTGCAATCATACCGGCCAGCGCGCCCTGTAAGGTGGTACGTTTCCAGAACAGTGCACAGATCATGACGCCTGCGAATGCCGCGCCCATACCGGCCCACGCGAAGGAGACGATACCAAATACGCTTGAATTGGGGTCTCTGGCCAGGAACAGTGCGATTACGGCAATAGCCAGGATGGTTGCACGGGCGACGTTAAGCCCCTGCTTCTCGGTAAGCTTCTTGCCAAGGAAATCCTGAACAATGTTCTCTGATACGCCGGAAGCCGCTACCAGCATCTGGCTGTCTGCCGTGGACATGGTAGCCGCCAGGATACCGGCAAGGATCACGCCGCCTAAGACTGCCGCCAGGACGCCGTTCTTGCTGAGTTCGTTGGTAAGAGCGATGATGACGCGTTCACTGTCTTCCAGCGGCGCCATACCTCCGGCGTTGACCACTGCAAGACCTACGATACCGATGAAGATCGCGACACCCATGGCAAATGTTACCCAGATGGAAGCAACTCGTCTGGAGAGCACAAGCTTCTGCTCATCCTCGATAGACATGAAGCGGACCAGAATATGCGGCATACCGAAGTAGCCGATACCCCATGCCAGAAGGGAGACAGCCGTAAGCGGCGAATATGGAATGGCCGAACCTGCGACTGCATCATGGATGGCGGAGAGTGAGATATAACCGGACAGAGACTTTGCATTGTCCATAACTGCGCCGATGCCGCCTGCATTGCTCACGCCGTAGGTCACGATAGATATAAGCGCGATCGACATGACAACGCTCTGGATCAGGTCGTTGGTTGCGACGGTGGTGAATCCGCCCATGATCGTATAGACTACGATAATAATCGCAAATATGATGACTCCGGTCATATAGCTGAGACCGAATAATGAATTAAACAGCTTGCCGCACGCTGCAAATCCGGAAGCAACATATGGAACGAAGAATACAACGATGATCACTGCTGAAATCGCAGTGATAATGTTCTTCTCGTCATGGAATCTCTTTGCGAAGAATGTGGGAACTGTGATTGCGCCGATTTTCTCAGAATAGCGTCTTAATCTTCTTGATGTGAAAAGCCAGTTAAGATACGTACCAATCGCCAGACCTGCCGCCGTCCAGAAGGCGTCTGCCAGACCCGTCAGGTATGCGACACCCGGGAGTCCCATCAGAAGCCAGCTTGACATATCGCTTGCCTCTGCGCTCATGGCGACGACCAGCGCGCCCATCTTTCTGCCGCCCAGATAGAAATCTTCACTGCTGCTGTTCTTTCTTGCATTATAGATGCCCACGCCAATCAGCAGACACATATAAGCGAGAATCGTACATAGGATTACAATACTAATACCACTCATAAACTGCACCTCATTTCCTTGTTGAAGTTGAAAGTTACTGGTATGCACAGATCTGATTACCGGAAATGGTTCACAGACCAGGTCATACCGGGGACGGATTCATGAGATGATTCTTTGTCAGATGTGCGCAAATGCAAAACTCCTGCGGCATATGTAATGTATTTGTGTGCATCTGGTAAAAAATCAGCCGTATGATCCTCTCCGTACATAGCGACGGAAAATAAAAAAAACAAGGTAAGACAAACATTGTATTACCCTGCCTTTTCCATATTATAACACTATGTTAAAAAAGTGTCAAGAAAAAATGAGAGAATTGATTGACGCAGGGGATTATTTATTGAAAATTTCGAATAAATCAGACATATTATTACATATTTTGATGGTACTGGTATGATTGAAAATCCATCTCCCAACTTCCGTTTTTTGAACGACATTTCAACCGCACAGGCAGAAATATTTCCACAAACTTTAATAATCAACATATTCCCTTTTTTTGTTTCATATGATATAATTTACCGTGATATGGATGTTCTATATGACAGGTCCTTTGGAGCGGGGATTCCGGGACCAGATCAGAACCGGCGGGATCCGGCGGGTTATATAGGACGCAGCATAAGGGCTTGGCAAGAACAGGGTATGGAGATCGTATAAAAGAAGATGCTGACAGAAGCATAAAAGAAGCTGCTTGGCAAGAACGGAGTATGGAGATCACGCAGGACAAGGAGTATGGACGTATGAAGAGAGTATTGTTGAAGCTTAGTGGGGAAGCTCTCGCAGGTGATAAGAAGACAGGATTCGACGAAGCGACCTGTATGGGGGTTGCGAAGCAGGTGAAGAGGCTTACGGAGGAAGGGATTCAGGTGGCGATCGTGACCGGCGGCGGTAATTTCTGGCGGGGAAGGACCAGCGAGACCATCGACCGGGTGAAGGCCGACCAGATCGGTATGCTTGCGACAGTCATGAACTGTATCTATGTGTCGGACATTTTCCGCTACGCAGGGATGAAGACGCAGGTGTTCACGCCCTTCGTTTGCGGCGCGTTCACGGAACTCTTCTCGAAGGATGCGGCAGTAGAAGCATTAGAAGACGGGAAGGTTATCTTCTTTGCCGGCGGGACGGGTCATCCTTATTTTTCAACGGATACGGGGGCGGTGCTTCGTGCGATAGAGATAGAGGCAGATGCGATGCTGCTCGCGAAGGCAATCGACGGCATCTATGACAGCGATCCGAAGGTGAATCCGGAGGCGAAGAAGTATGACGAGATCTCAATCCAGGAGATCATCGACAAGAAGCTGATGGCGGTGGATCTGACGGCGTCCATCATGTGTCTGGAGAACAAGATGCCGATGCTGGTATTCGGGTTGAATGAAGAGAACAGTATCGTAGAGACTATGACGGGAACATTTACAGGAACCAGGGTGACTGTATAAGAATGGAGGATATAAGACGATGAATGAAAGATTACAGGTGTATGAGGACAAGATGAAGAAGACGATGGCGAATCTGGAGGGCGAGTTAGGCACGATCCGGGCAGGTCGTGCGAACCCTAACGTGCTGAACAAGATCAAGGTGGATTATTACGGGACGCCGTCTCCGATTCAGCAGGTGGCGAATGTAGCTGTTCCGGAGGCGCGCATGATTCAGATCCAGCCATGGGAGAAGAACATGCTGAAGGTGATTGAGAAGGCAATCCAGGTGTCCGATCTTGGCATCAATCCCACCAACGACGGTTCGACGATCCGGCTGGTATTTCCGGAGCTCACGGAGGAGCGCAGAAAGGAACTGGTGAAGGACGTTAAGAAGAAGGGCGAGGGCGCCAAGGTTGCAATCCGCAACATCCGCCGCGACGGTAACGACGCATTCAAGAAGCTTAAGGGCACAGAGGTGTCAGAGGACGAGATCAAGGATATGGAGACAGATCTTCAGAAGCTGACAGACAAGTATGTGAAGGAAGTGGACAAGGCGGTAGAGTCCAAATCAAAAGAAGTTATGACGGTATAATTAAGAGAAGGGACAGACCAGAAGCCTGTGCGGGGTCTGTCCTTCATTCGTGCCGGCGCTCTGTCTGTCCAGCCCATTCGTTCGGTTCCTGGACGGATGGAGTAATAGGCGCTTGACAATGAAATCTTGCGCAAAATGGCAAAATTGAGGTTCTGGCTTGTCCAGGTCAGGGTGATAGAAGGGAGACAGGATATATGGAGATACCACAGCATGTTGCCATCATATTGGATGGGAATGGCCGCTGGGCAAAATCAAAGGGGATGCCCCGCAATTACGGGCATGCCCAGGGAAGCAAGAATGTGGAGCGGATCTGTGAGGACGCTTACCGTATGGGGATCAAGTATCTGACGGTGTATGCATTTTCCACAGAGAACTGGAGCCGTCCCAAGGAGGAAGTGGACGCGCTGATGAAGCTTCTGAGGAATTATATGAAGACCTGCCTTAAGACAGCGGCGAAGAATGACATGAAGATACGCGTGATCGGTGATGTGGCGAAGCTTGATGAGGATATCCGGACAAGGATCGCGGAGCTTGAAGAGGCCACGAAGAACAACGGCGGGCTCAATTTCCAGATTGCCATCAATTATGGGAGCAGGGATGAGATTGTCCGTGCGGTGAGAAGGCTTGCAGAAGATTGTGCAGCGAAGACGCTTAAGCCGGATGAGATTGACGAAGGCGTGCTGGAGCGGTATCTGGATACCCATGGTATACCCGATCCGGACCTTCTGATCCGTACCAGCGGGGAACTTCGGCTGTCCAATTATCTGTTGTGGCAGCTGGCATATACAGAGTTCTATTTTACAGATGTACCATGGCCGGATTTTACGAAAGCGGAACTTGTGAAGGCGATTGAGCAGTATAACGCCAGGGACCGGCGATATGGCGGGGTAAAGGAGGCGCGGCAGGATGTTTAAGACGAGATTGTTAAGTGGGATTGTACTGGTAATCGTGCTGGTTGCGACGGTGGGATACGGAGGAAATGTTCTGTTCAGCCTGCTTGCGGTAGTCAGTGTGATCGGGATGAAGGAGTTATACGGAGTGGTCCGCGCGCACAATAAGCTGCTGGGATACGCAGGTTATCTGGCGGCCGCCGCGTATTATGGATTGCTGTTTTGCAATCATATGGAACTCGTGACGATGCTTTCCATCCTGTTTCTTGTGATGATTATGGCTGTGTATGTATTTTCATATCCCACATATCATGCACAGCAGGTCACGACGGTTTTCTTTGG
This sequence comes from uncultured Dorea sp., assembly GCA_947063855.1. Lineage (GTDB taxonomy): Bacteria > Bacillota > Clostridia > Lachnospirales > Lachnospiraceae > Sporofaciens. The sequence continues at coordinate 16,349 of CAMSTW010000048.1, read as the reverse complement.
ATTCTTCTATGTTGCGGTCATGCTCTCTTATGTGTATCAGACGCGGATGCTGCCGGACGGCCAGGTGGTGGTGTGGCTGATTTTCTTAAGCTCATGGGGGTGTGATACCTGTGCCTACTGTGTGGGGATGTTGATAGGTAAGCACAAGATGGCGCCAAGATTAAGTCCTAAGAAATCCGTGGAAGGCGGGATCGGGGGAATCGCAGGCGCGGCCCTTCTGGGAGTGATCTTCGCGTTTGCCATGAACCGGTGGGGCGGCGCGGATGTAAGCCCCGTACAGTATGCGGTAATCTGCGGGGCCGGCGGCATGATCTCCCAGGTAGGCGACCTGGCGGCTTCTGCCATCAAGAGGAATCATGATATCAAGGATTACGGGAAGCTGATCCCCGGTCACGGCGGGATCCTTGACCGGTTTGACAGTGTGATTTTTACGGCGCCGGTGATATATTATCTGGCAGTGTTCATATAATTATATGTAAGTGAGGCAGCTTATGAAGAAAATAGCTATATTAGGTTCCACGGGTTCTATCGGGACCCAGACCCTGGAGGTGGCCAGGGAGAATGGAGATATCGAGATTGTGGGTCTCGCGGCCGGAAGCAATATCCGTCTTCTGGAAGAGCAGATCCGGGAATTTCATCCGCGTCTTGCGGCTGTGTGGTCTAAGGAGAAGGCGAAGGAGCTTGGAGAGCGCATCGCGGATACCGATATCAGGGTTGCGGCCGGAATGGACGGTCTTCTTGAAGTATCAACTCTTGCGGATGTGGAGATACTAGTGACAGCAGTCGTGGGGATGATCGGGATCCGCCCTACGATAGAGGCGATTTGTGCGGGGAAGGATATTGCCCTTGCGAATAAGGAGACTCTGGTTACGGCGGGGCATATCATCATGCCCCTTGCGAAGGAAAAGCAGGTGTCGATTCTGCCGGTAGACAGTGAGCACAGCGCGATCTTCCAGTCCCTGCAGGGAAATGAATCAAGGGCGGTGCATAAGATTCTCCTGACGGCGTCCGGCGGACCGTTCCGGGGCAAGAAGGAGGAGGATCTTCTGGATATCCGGGTGGAAGACGCCCTGAAGCACCCGAACTGGTCCATGGGGCAGAAGATTACCATTGATTCTTCGACTATGGTGAATAAGGGGCTGGAAGTTATAGAGGCCAAGTGGCTGTTCGGCGTGGACGTGGACCGGGTCCAGGTGGTGGTACAGCCCCAGAGTATCATCCATTCCATGGTTGAGTATGTTGACGGTGCCGTTATGGCACAGCTTGGGACGCCGGACATGAAGCTTCCGATTCAGTATGCCCTGTATTATCCAAAGAGAAGAGATCTTCCGGGAGAGCGGGTGGATTTCTGGAGTCTGGGGAAACTGGATTTCGAGAAGCCGGATATGGATACGTTCTATGGACTTAAGCTTGCTTATGAGGCCGGAAGAGCAGGCGGCTCGCTTCCTACGGTCTTCAATGCGGCCAATGAACGGGCGGTCCGTCTCTTTCTTGACAGGCAGATCAAGTATCTGGAGATTGTGGAGATTATCGAGGACTGTATGCAGGCGCATCAGAACATAGAGAATCCGACGCTTCGCCAGATACTGGATACGGAAGCCGCAACTTATGACAGAATTAACAGCAGGAGGTAGCGTATAGTTTGGGTATTGTATTAGCGATTATAATTTTTAGTTTTATCGTATTCTTTCATGAGCTGGGGCATTTCCTACTGGCGAAAAAGAATGGTATCGACGTCAATGAATTTGCGATAGGGATGGGGCCGGTATTGTACTCCCGTGAGTATAAGGGGACGAAATACGCCGTCAGGCTCTTCCCCATCGGAGGTTTCTGCGCCATGGGCGAAGACGAGGAGGCGACAGATTCTCCGGATAACTTCAACAATAAGCCCGTCTGGGCAAGGATCTCTGTCATTGCGGCCGGACCGGTGTTTAATTTCATCCTGGCGTTCATATTTGCAGTGATTCTGACGGCCATGCTTGGATATGACAGACCGGTGGTAAGCGATGTGGAGCAGGGATATCCGGCGGCGGAGGCAGGAATACAGGCAGGGGACACCATTGTGAAGATGGGAGGCAAGAGGATATTTCTCTTCCGGGAGATCAGTGTATATAATCAGTTCCATCAGGGCGAGGATGTGGAGATTACTTTCCGGCGTGACGGGGAGGTTAAGAGTGCTACCTTAAGTCCGAAGGAGGATAAGGAGGCGGGTTATTACAGGCTTGGTATTACCAGTTCCGGCTATGAGAAGGCCAATGTCCTTACATCTTTTCAGTATGGCGCCTGCCTGGTAAGATATTGGATCAGTACTACGCTTGAGAGCCTTAAGATGCTGGTGACAGGACAGGTAGGCCTTGATCAGATCTCGGGGCCGGTGGGAATCGTGGATGTAGTGGACGATGCATATAAGGAGACGAGATCTTACGGCGCCTTTATCGTGCTGGCCCAGCTTCTGGATATCGCGATTCTGTTGTCGGCGAACCTTGGCGTCATGAATCTGCTGCCGCTTCCGGCGCTGGACGGCGGACGTCTGGTGTTCCTTTTTATAGAAGCGGTGAGAAGGAAGCGTGTGCCGCCGGAGAAGGAAGGGTATGTACATCTGGTGGGAATCGTGGTGCTGATGGCGCTGATGGTATTTGTTATGTTCAATGATGTACGGAGGGTGTTCTTCTGATTTCCTAGTGCGCTAGTACATCTTTGCATTAATTTTGAAGTAATAGTGCTCGATATTCGTGACAGCTGTGCATCTGCTAACCGACGGTGTAGCGCGAATTAATGCAAAGATGTACTAGTATTTTGTCTTGACTTAGAGTGCACTCCAGATGATATAGTATTTATTGAAATACCAGTCTGCAGTGGATTGTAATAGTCAGAAGCGCATGCCGCATGGAGCGGCATAAGAGCTGTATTCAGAAGAGGAAAGGATAAGAGGTGAGGCTAGATGACCATCTCGGAGGTAAGTAAAAGATATGGGATCTCGCAGGATACCCTGAGATATTATGAGCGGATCGGGGTCATCCCTCCGGTACACCGGACAAAGAGCGGTTTGAGGGATTATACGGAGGAAGACTGCGGGTGGGTTGAGCTTGCCGGGTGTATGAGAAGCGCCGGTCTTCCTCTGGAAGCGTTGACGGAGTATGTTAGGCTGTGCCGGGAAGGGGACTTGACGATTCCAGACAGGCGGAAGCTTCTGCTTAAGCAGAAGGATATCCTCGCCAGACAGCTAAGGACGATTCAGGAGACGATGGAACGGCTGGAGTATAAGATTTCCTGTTACGACAGGGCGATGGAGACTGGGACATTAATCTGGGATTAGAAGGAGGAGATGAAGGCGATGATTTATAAGGATTTTCAGGATTTGAAATTATCTGCTCTCGGCATGGGAGCCATGAGGCTTCCGGTGATTGGCGGGAAGGACGCGGATATTGACGAGGCGGCGACGGCTGAGATGGTGAAGTATGCCTTTGAGCATGGTGTGAATTATTTTGATACGGCATGGGGCTATCATGAGGGGAATTCGGAGATCGTGATGGGAAAGGTATTGAGTGCGTATCCAAGGGAGCAGTTCTGTCTGGCGTCAAAGTTCCCGGGGTATGATCTTGCCAATATGCCGAAGGTAGAAGAGATCTTCGAGAAGCAGCTTGAGAAGTGCCGGGTTTCTTATTTTGATTTCTACCTGTTCCACAATGTATGTGAGATGAATATCAACGAATATCTGGACGAGAAGTACGGAATCTATGAGTATCTGATGAAGCAGAAGGAGAATGGAAGAATCCGCCATCTGGGATTTTCTGCTCATGGGAATTATGATATTATGAAGCGTTTCCTTGAGGCTTACGGGAAAGACATGGAGTTCTGCCAGATTCAGCTTAATTATGTGGACTGGAACTTCCAGGATGCGAAGGCCAAGGTCGGTCTGCTGAATGAATACCATATTCCGATCTGGGTTATGGAACCGCTGCGCGGAGGTATGCTGGCGGCGCTTCCCGGGGAACATGCAGGGAGGCTTGAAGAACTGCGTCCGGATGAGGAGATACCTGCATGGGCGTTCCGTTTCCTGCAGTCTATACCCAATATAGTGGTAACATTGTCAGGTATGTCCAATCAGGAGCAGGTTGAGAAGAATATACATACATTTGAGAGTGAGAAGCCTCTGAACAAGGAAGAGATGGAGACGATCCTTGAGATTGCCGACCGGATGGTGAACGGCGTGCCATGTACGGCCTGCCGGTACTGTACGGCGCACTGTCCGCAGGAGATTGATATTCCGGAGATGATAAAGCTCTATAATGAGCATAAGTTCACCGGCGGGGGATTTATCGCGCCGATGGCGCTTATGGCGGTGGAAGAAGGGAAGAAGCCTTCGGCCTGTGTCGGATGCCGAAGCTGTGAGGCGGTGTGCCCGCAGCAGATCAAGATCTCTGAGGTGATGTCTGATTTTGCAGGGATGCTGAAGGGTTAGTACGTCTGTTCTGATTTATTTATCATACTTGGGTTAATACCCCGCAGCTTGCTGCGTTTCGAAAAAGATGCCAGGATGTGATACCCCGTAGCTTGTTGCGGGGTGGTTCATTTATCCTGTTTTGGTTGATGCCCCGCAGCTTAGCTGCGGGGTGGTTTGTTTATCGAGTAACTTTTTCGGAGTTCTCTCATATCTTAATTGTAACAGAGTCTTCTACGAGGTACTTCCATGAATGTTATGAATGCAACCCAACAGGATACTCCGGATAAGGGAAAGCTGCAGGTCAATATTACATCTGAGATTACTGCTTATCCTGTAGCTGATGCCTCCATATCCATCTCCTATACAGGAGTTCCTGACAGCCAGTTAGAACAGCTTACTACTAACGCCTCCGGACAGAGCGAGACTATCGAACTTGAGGCTCCGCCTGTGGATTTAAGTCTTGATCCCGAGAACGAGATACAGCCGTATTCTGAATATACGCTGCAGATTGATGCACCCGGCTATGAATCTGTCAGTATTGCCGGAGCAGAGATTCTCTCTTCCGTCACGGCTATCCAGAATATAGCCTTAAGGCCTCTGGATACCCAGGGACCTTCCGATGAAGTATTCGTGATTCCCGCACATACATTGTACGGGACATATCCGGCGAAAATACCCGAGGATGAGATTAAGCCGATCAATGAGACCGGTGAGATCGTGCTGAGCAGGGTGGTGGTCCCCGAGTACATTGTGGTACACGACGGAAGTCCAAGGGATACCACGGCACGGAACTATTATGTGAAGTATAAGGATTATATCAAGAATGTGGCGTCCAGTGAGATCTACGCCACCTGGCCGGCGGATACCATCCGGGCAAATGTGCTGGCAATCATGTCCTTTACCTTGAACAGGGTCTTTACAGAATGGTATCGTAATCAGGGATATGAATTTACGATTACTTCGTCTACCGCTTTCGACCATAAGTGGATTCCGGAGCGGAATATTTTTGATACCATATCTGTGATTGTGGATGAACTCTTCGCGGATTATCTGTCGCGGCCGAATGTGAAACAGCCAATCCTGACGCAGTATTGCGATGGAAGACAGGTGCAGTGTCCGAACTGGATGACACAGTGGGGATCGAAGTCTCTCGGAGACCAGGGCTATTCTCCGATTGAAATTCTGCGCTATTACTACGGCGACAACATGTACATCAACACGGCCGAAGCAATCTCAGGCATTCCTTCCTCCTGGCCGGGATACAACCTCGAGAACGGCGCAAGCGGCAGTAAGGTCCGTCAGTTACAGGAGCAGATCAACGTGATTGCAGGCGCCTATCCGGCTATCCCAAAGCTTACGGTAGACGGAATCTATGGGCCGGATACCACAGCGGCCATCCGCAAATTTCAGTCCGTGTTCGGCCTTCCGCCGACAGGTATTACAGATTATAAGACATGGTATAAGGTATCCGAGATCTACGTGGGGGTATCAAGGATTGCGGAATTGACCTAAGAGCATATTAAGAGAGTGAAAAAGGCTGCCCGCCTTCAGTAAGGGCAGCCCCTTTGGTTGTGTGACTGAATAGGCCCGCGCCAATCAGCAGTGTGAGTGGCGTGGGTGTGGAAAGTACCCCGGCAGTTCTTCTGCTCTATGGTTTAAGCAATATATGGACAAGAACTGGATGGAAATGTTATTGTATATTTTCCGGAAAATGAATATAATAGGAGTAGCATGATAAGTATAAGGAGCAGATATGGGACAAAGACGTAGAAGACGTAGAAGAAGAGGATGTATACATACGGTTGCCGTAACCGGAGGTCTCTTTTGCCTGGTAGTGGCAATCCTCAGTATTTCATACGGACTGGGACTGAGAACCGGCGTGGTAGAGGAGCTTGAGAAGGAGCTTACGAAGCCAAAGGAGATTCCGTTCCAGGAGGCGGTTATCACGGAAGACGAGCTGGGGCAGAAGTTCTATTATCAGAAGCTTTCAGAGGAAGAGAGGCTGGTCTACCGGGAAATCTTAGACGGGATCCGGGGGAATGTGGAGGAGATCTATATCCATGCATCCCAGGCAGAGCGGGCGAATCAGATCTTCCAGGATATTCTTAAGGATCAGCCGGACATCTTCTGGTGTGACGGGACGATCACGGCGACAACCTATGACGGGGAAGAACCGTACACGGTGCTTAAGCCGGTGTATACCTATGACGCGGCGGCAAAGGAATCCATGAAGGCACAGATAGAGGCGTCGGCGGCAGATTGTCTGGCCGGTATTGACGGGGCGGCGTCAGAGTATGAGAAGATTCTGTATATCTATGAGTATATTGTCAATACGGTAGACTATGATCTGGAAGCGCCCGATAACCAGAATATCTACAGCGTATTCTATCATCACCGCTCGGTCTGCGCCGGATATTCCAAGGCGGCACAGTATCTGCTGGAGCGGCTTGGAGTATTCTGCACCTATGTGACGGGGACCACCAGCGGCGGGCAGAACCATGCGTGGAATCTGGTCATGTGTGAGGGAGACTATTACTATGTGGACGTGACCTGGGGGGATCCGGTATTCCAGGCTTCCGAAGGAGAAGAGGTCAATCAGTTCGAGAATATCAGCTATGACTATATGTGCTGTGATGATGCACAGCTTCTGAGGAACCATACTCCCGATCCGGGAGTGGACCTGCCGGAATGTACCACGATGAACAGGAACTATTATGTGATGAACAATATGTACTATAATTCCTATGACAGCGGCATGGTGCTGCAACGGATGAATGATGTGATTGCCGCAAGAGAGAATCCGGTGGTGCTTAAGTTCGCGGACAATGCACTCTACAGCCAGGCCCATGACGATGTATTCCAGAATGTGGTGAAATCGGCGGCCCAGAGTCTGGCAGACCAGTATGGGTTAATGGAGGTACGGTATCAGTATATGGATGAGCCGGAGAGCAATAAGATTACCATCTACTGGCAGTATGAGTAAAATCAAGGTTGAAAGTCGGCTGGTTTTGTAGTATAATTTTTACAATTTGAAGACAAGGGAGTCTTCTGATCCGGCCGTGAAGACCGCGTATAAGGTCTTCACGGGGACAGTATGTATAATCAGGGCAGTTGTGCATGCACATACTGCCCTTTTTATGGATTACGCGGGAGTGTTGCGGCCAATATATTACAGGCACATTTTCTATCCGTAGCCACTGCTAATCAGTACACTAGTACAGCATTGTATAATTAGCAGTGAATTCTGCACTCATTATTTGTGCCAGATGCACGTCTACAATCCTAGACGTAACCCGCTACGGTGCTAAGCGTCTGTGGCGCTTGTTCAGCAAGGATCGAAATGGAGTGTAGAACGTCGGCTTGTAGCCGCACATCTGACGCAGATATCAAACACAGTATTCACTGTTAATTATGCAACGCAGAACTAGAAATCTACAGTTTGAGAAAGGAACAGGTATATATATGAAAGCATTTCTGATATTGGAAGACGGAACAGTCTTTACGGGGACAAGCATCGGTTCCCCAAGAGATATGGTCAGCGAGATTGTGTTCAACACATCGATGACAGGCTATCTGGAAGTATTGACAGACCCCTCCTATGCCGGACAGGCCGTGGTGATGACGTACCCCCTGATTGGGAATTATGGTATTACGCCGGATATGGAGTCCGATCGTGCATGGCCGGACGGCTATATTGTGCGGGAAATCTCAAGGATGCCCAGCAATTTCCGCTGCCAGGGAAGCCTTCCGGATTTCCTTTGCAGGCAGGATATCCCGGGAATCGCCGGAATTGACACCCGTTCCCTGACCAAACGTCTGCGCGAGAAGGGCACGATGAACGGCATGATTACTACCAATGAGAACTACGACTTACACGAGATTTTGCCGGAATTAAAAAGATACCAGATTGGAGACCCAGTATCCGAGGCGACCTGCAAGGAACAGTATGTACTGCCAGGGGATGGGCCTAAGGTTGCCCTGCTGGATTTTGGCGCGAAAAAGAATATCGCCCGCTCTTTGAACCAACGTGGCTGTGAAGTAAGGGTCTACCCTGCCCATACGCCCGCAGAGGAAATCATAGCGGCAAATCCAGATGGGATCATGCTGTCCAATGGACCAGGGAATCCGGAGACCAATGTATCTATTATAGAAGAAATCCGGAAACTATATGACACGGATATCCCGATTTTTGCCATCTGCCTTGGCCATCAGCTCATGGCACTTGCCAAGGGCGGCAAGACATATAAGTTAAAATACGGGCACAGGGGCGGAAACCATCCGGTGAAGGATTTAGAGACCGGACGTGTCTACATCTCTTCCCAGAATCACGGTTACGCCGTGGATGCTGCCAGCATGGACCCGTCGGTTGCAAGAGAGGCATTTGTCAACGTCAACGACGGGACGAATGAAGGGTTTGCCTATGAGGGAAAGAAGATTTTCACTGTACAGTTCCATCCGGAGGCCTGCCCGGGCCCTCAGGATACCGGCTATCTGTTCGACCGGTTTCTGGAAATGATGAAAGGAGCGTAAATTATGCCAAAGAATAACGCAATTAAAAAGGTTCTGGTCATTGGTTCCGGTCCGATTGTCATCGGGCAGGCGGCGGAGTTCGACTATGCCGGTACACAGGCGTGCCGCTCCCTGAAGGAGGAAGGGCTTGAGGTAGTGCTCCTTAACTCTAACCCGGCAACCATTATGACGGATAAGGATATCGCAGACCATGTGTACATTGAGCCGCTGACCGTAGAAGTAGTAGAGCAGCTGATTTTAAAAGAGAAGCCGGACAGTGTTCTTCCGACCCTGGGCGGGCAGGCGGCGCTGAATCTTGCCATGGAGCTTGAGGAAAATGGATTTTTAAAAGAACAGGGCGTAGCCCTCATCGGTACTACGTCCGAGACCATACGGAAAGCGGAAGACCGTCTGGAATTTAAGACCACTATGGAGAAAATCGGAGAGCCATGCGCGGCGTCCCTTGTGGTGGAATCTGTGGAAGAAGGCGTGAGATTTGCCGAGGAGATTGGTTATCCCGTCGTACTCCGCCCGGCGTATACCCTTGGAGGCAGCGGCGGCGGTATTGCACAAACCAGGGAAAAGCTCATGGAGATTCTGGAAAACGGGCTGCGCCTTTCCCGGGTGGGGCAGGTCCTGGTGGAGCGGTGCATCGCCGGATGGAAAGAGATTGAGTATGAGGTGATGCGGGATGGCAAAGGAAACTGTATCACGGTCTGCAATATGGAGAATATCGACCCGGTAGGCGTACATACAGGAGACAGTATCGTTGTGGCGCCCTCACAGACCCTTGGGGATAAAGAATACCAGATGCTTAGGACATCAGCCCTTAACATTATCAGTGAATTGAATATCACCGGAGGATGTAACGTGCAGTATGCACTGCATCCTGAGACGTTTGAGTACTGTGTAATCGAGGTGAATCCCCGTGTCAGCCGTTCTTCCGCGCTGGCGTCCAAGGCGACAGGCTATCCTATTGCCAAGGTGGCGGCGAAGATCGCCCTTGGATATACGCTGGATGAAATCAAGAATGCAGTCACGAAGAAGACCTATGCCAGTTTTGAACCCATGCTTGACTACTGTGTGGTGAAGATCCCAAGACTGCCCTTTGACAAATTCATCAGTGCAAAGCGCACCCTGACCACGCAGATGAAGGCGACAGGGGAGGTCATGAGCATTTGCGACAATTTTGAGGGGGCGCTGATGAAGGCGATCCGTTCTTTGGAGCAGCATGTGGACAGCCTGATGTCCTATGATTTCTCACATCTTGACGAGGAAGAACTGTTGGAAGAGCTGGCGGTGGTGGATGACACCCGCCTCTGGAAGATTGCCGAGGCAGTACGCAGGGGTATTTCCTATGAGGCGATTCACAGGATTACGAAGATTGACCTGTGGTTCATCGATAAGATTGCGGTTCTCGTGGAAATGGAACAGAAGCTTGAAAGCAGCCAGTTAGATAAGGAGTTACTTGGCGAGGCGAAACGGCTGGAGTTCCCGGACGGGGTGATTGCAAGGCTTAGCGGAAAGACGGAAGGACAGATCCGTGATATGAGGCGCAGGTGGGGGATTACTGCGGCTTACCGGATGGTGGATACCTGTGCGGCGGAATTTGCGGCGGAGACGCCATATTACTATTCTGTGTTCGGCAGTGAGAACGAGGCGGTTGTAACTGACGCTGGATATGGAAATGAGGATGAAACAGCAGAAGCCCTTTCTGTGTGCTATAAAAAGGATGATCCGGCAAAAGTTCCTGCTATAAGTGGAAGTGAGCAGGATACAGGGGTTACAGCTGTAAGCGGAGAGGACAAAGAGAATACAGACATGGAAAGGAAAAAGAAGGTTCTGGTACTTGGTTCCGGACCAATCCGGATCGGACAGGGAATTGAGTTTGACTTCTGCTCCGTACACTGCACCTGGGCATTTTCCAAAGAAGGATATGAAACCATCATCGTAAACAACAATCCGGAAACAGTAAGCACGGATTTTGATATTGCGGATAAGCTGTATTTCGAGCCGCTGACTCCGGAGGATGTAGGGCATATCGTGGATTTGGAGGAACCGGACGGTGCGGTGGTCCAGTTCGGCGGGCAGACGGCAATCAAACTGACGGAATCCCTGATGAAGATGGGCGTCCCAATCCTTGGTACTTCTGCGGAAAATGTAGACGCGGCAGAAGACAGGGAATTATTCGATGAGATTCTGGAAAAATGCGGCATCCCAAGGCCAAGCGGCGGCACGGTATTTACCGCCGGTGAGGCAAAAGAGGTGGCGAACCGGCTCGGCTATCCGGTATTGGTAAGGCCCTCCTACGTACTTGGCGGACAGGGAATGCAGATTGCCATCAATGACCGCGACGTAGAGGAATTTATGGGAATCATTAACCGGATTGCGCAAGACCATCCAATTCTTGTGGACAAATATCTGCAGGGAAAGGAGATAGAAGTGGATGCCGTCTGCGACGGGGAAGACATCCTGATTCCCGGTATTATGGAACATATCGAGCGGGCAGGAATCCATTCCGGCGACAGTATTTCCGTATATCCGGCGAAAAGCATTTCCGAGAAGACGAAACGTACCATCGAGGATTATACACGGAAACTGGCACAGTCGCTGCACGTCATCGGACTGATTAATATCCAGTTCATCGTGTGCGGGGAGCAGGTCTACGTCATAGAGGTAAACCCAAGGTCCAGCCGGACGGTTCCCTATATCAGTAAGGTGACGGGAATACCGATTGTGCCGCTGGCCACAAAGGTAATCATCGGACGGAAGCTAAGAGACCTTGGGTATACGCCGGGATTGCAGCCGGAGGCGGATTATTTCGCGGTAAAGATGCCGGTATTCTCCTTCGAGAAAATCCGCGGGGCGGATATAAGCCTTGGGCCGGAGATGAAGTCCACGGGGGAATGCTTAGGGATTGCCCGGACATTTGACGAGGCGCTGTATAAGGCATTCTTAGGCGCTGGGATTCGTCTGCCTAAGTACAAGAATATGATTCTCACCGTGCGGGAGGAGGATAAGGAAGAGGCAGTGGAAATCGGGCAAAGATTCCAGAAAATCGGCTATCGCATCTTCGCCACAAAGGGGACTGCGGACGCGCTGAAGCGCGGGGGCGTGAAAGCGAACATGGTCAGAAAGATTGAGCAGGAGTCCCCGAACCTTATGGATCTGATTCTGGGACACAAGATTGACCTTGTCATCGACACGCCGCAGCAGGGCGCAGACCGGGCGCGGGACGGATTCGTAATCCGCAGGAATGCCATTGAGACAGGCGTGAATGTGCTGACGGCGATTGACACTGCGAAGGCCCTGATTACAAGCCTTGAGAATACGGATATCAGGAAATTGACGTTAGTTGACATTGCAGAGATATAAGCGTAGTTGCAGAGGTCGGAATCCATCGTCAAACCCGGCAAAGATATAGGCAAGCCAAACTGCCAATTACGAGAGCCTGCCATAGGGCAGGCTCTAATAAAGCGAGAATTAGGTGTCTATAATATAAACTTAAATATACATTTTTCTGTCTCGCCATCTTCTCTCATATCATTATCCGCAGGCAACTCTACGGTTTCTAAAAGTTCGCCGCCTGCATATTCGCAAGTTTTTCTTGAAGCGTAATTATCTGGATTGCATGTAATAATCACATATTCTAACTGGTGCATCTTTGCTAATTCAAACAACAGCAGACACGCCTTTCCTGCATAATGATGGCCTCTATATTCTTCATCTACACGATATCCTATATTTCCGCCATAATATAAATTATCATTATGGCCGATACGCAGGTCACAGACGCCCATTTTTGCTCCTTCTTGATTACAGATTGCAAAATGATATGCAGGAACCCACCCCTTTGCTTCATCCCCGTCAGCGGTTCTCTCCAAAATCAAATTTATTTCATCATTTTGTAAAAAGGATGTATCTAAAAACATTTCTTGACCTCCTAAAGATAATAATTATATTATACATTCAAAATTTTCCATAGGCAATTACAAATCAGCAATATCCCAAGAAATTCTTAATAACTGTTCATGATATCTTAGGAAAAAATCAACGGAATAGCAAAGTATAAAAAAGGATCGTCGATTATGATAAAAGACAAGAAGAAAAGAGGGAGGAAAAAATAAATGAGTCATTCTAAGACCGCTTTAAAGGGCAAAAGGATTGCAGTATTCTTCGGGGGATGTTCCACAGAGTATGAAGTTTCTCTGCAGTCGGCATGTTCCGTGATTCAAAACATAGACTCAGAAAAATATCATCTGGTTCTGGTAGGGATTGACCGCCATACAGGGAAATGGTTCTGGTATCGGGGCGGCGTGGATGCGATTTCAAAGGACTGCTGGCAGACGAAGGAGGACTGTACGCCGGTATTCCCGTCCGTTGACCGGACGGTCCACGGCATCTGTTATCTGGAGGGAGCAGAATTAAAAAATATTCCTTTGGACGGGGCGCTGCCGATTCTCCACGGGAAGAACGGTGAGGACGGGACGCTTCAGGGCATGCTGGAACTGATGGGCGTCCCTGTGATTGGATGCGGCATGTTAAGCTCCGCGTTATGCATGGACAAAGAGCTGGCCCACCAGATTGTCCGGATGGGCGGGATTCGGGCGGCAAAGTCTGCGGTGATCGGGTATTTCGGGAAATTCCCGCAGGAACGGGCAGAAGAAGCAGAGGGAAAGGAACAAGAAAGACTCTTTGCAGATGGACTTTGGCAGAGCGATGGGGCGGGAGATTTTCGTAAATCTGCAGGGAAAGAGGAAATCTGTGAGAAAGCAAGGAAGATAGGGTATCCTCTGTTCGTAAAACCTGTCCGATCCGGGTCTTCTTTTGGGATTACGAAAGTGCAGCGTGAGGAACAGTTGATTCCGGCAATCCTGGAAGCGTTCCGGCATGATTCCACGGTAATTTTGGAAGAAATGATTGATGGGTTCGAGGTGGGGTGCGCCATACTTGGTACGGATGAACTGGTGATTGGCGAGGTGGATGAGATTGAATTGTCCGACGGTTTCTTTGACTACACGGAGAAATATACATTGAAGACATCAGGCATCCATGTTCCGGCACGGATTACGCCCGAGAAGGCGAAGGAGATTCAGGAGACGGCGCTTAGGATTTACCGTATGCTTAGGTGTGCCGGGTTCGCAAGGGTCGATATGTTCCTTACGCCGGAGGGGGAGATCTATTTTAACGAGGTGAACACCATACCGGGTTTTACGTCCCACAGCCGATATCCCAATATGCTGAAAGAGGCGGGGATGGCGTTTGGTGAAGTGGTGGAGCGTTTGCTTATGTAAGTATCCTGATGATGTACGGAGAGGTAACAGTGAAGCCGGAAGGCTGAACTGTTACACGGAGAGATGAAGATGGGAAAAATTGTATTGACAAAAGAACATACATACAGCGGCAGCCTGATTCTCGTGACGTCGGATTTCTCTTTGCAAAAGGAGCCGGAAATCTGGGAAATGGAGTCTGTTTTCAAAGAGACAGGAACGGGTGGGAGTTCGGAAGATATGAAAATATCAACGTTGCGTCAGACTCCCGGACAGCCGGACGTCCTGCTTAGGAAAGAGGCTGTAATGGCATTACTAAGACTGCTTGCTGACATTGGATGTAAGGAGGAAATTGCCGCAGTCAGCGGATTTCGGACGCAGCAGGAACAGCAAGAGATATGGAATGGTTCTATCAAACAAAACGGAGAAGCATTTACCCGAAAATTCGTTGCAGTACCCGGACACAGTGAGCATCAGAGCGGATATGCCATAGATTTGGCGGAGAATGGGGAGGAAATTGATTTTATCTGTCCTGAGTTCCCCAATTTTGGGATTTTCCAGAAATTTCGGGAGAGGATGGCGGATTTTGGGTTTGTGGAACGCTATGTCTCGGGGAAGGAAATGATTACAGGGATTGGGATGGAGCCTTGGCATTTCCGTTATGTGGGCTATCTCCATTCTGTGATTATGGCTGACAGGGGCATTGCGCTGGAGGAATATATCGGGTTCCTGAGAGAAGAGACGGGATGGGGGGATCCCTATATTTTCCGGGACGGTGCAGATTGGATTGAGATATCCTGCCTTTCTTTGGAAAATGTGCAGGAGAGAGTCCTTGAAATGCCGGATACGGCAGTGTATCAGCTATCGGGAACCAACGAAGGATGTGCCGTCGTCAGTGTGTGGAGGAAAACCGCATGAGAAACAGGGAGAAGAGGAAACCTTCCGGCAGGGAGGGGCGGCTGCTTTCTGGCAGGGAGGAAAAGTTTCGTCCGGCACCCTCGGCTGGAATCGATTATTTTCGGATAGCGGCTGCGTTTCTGGTGATTGCGATTCATACAGCGCCATTTTCTATATGGAATAAAGATGTGGATTTTCTGCTGACTTATTGCTTTGGACGGGTGGCTGTGCCGTTTTTCTTCATGACTACGGGATACTTTGTCCTTGCGCCTTACGTGAGGAGCGGATTTCGCAAAAAACGTTCATTTTATAGATTTATGGTGAAGAATACAGCGGTGTATCTGGCAGTCACGGCGCTGTACATGCCTCTTACGATTTACTCCGGGAATATGCCTAAGGATGTTTTCGGGTGGATCAAGGCGTTGGTGTTCGATGGGACGTTCTATCATCTGTGGTATTTTCCTGCTGTTTTAGTTGGATGTATATTGCTTGTGCGGCTTTCAGGTGTAGGATGTGCCTGGATGGTAATGCTCTGTGTGACGGCTGTCTATGTGATCGGGCTATTTGGCGATAGCTATTATGGGGCTGTCGAAGGGGTGGATTGGCTGAAAACTATGTACGCAGGGATTTTTCGCGTCAGCAGTTACACCCGGAACGGTATTTTTTTTGCTCCGCTATTTCTCATGCTTGGAATGGGGATTGCATTTATGCGTGAATTGTACCCTAAGTGGGTATGTGCATGGGGACTTACGGTGTCGGCGGTGTTTCTGGCGGGGGAGGGGTTTCTTACTTACAGTCTCAAGTGGCAGAGACATAACAGCATGTATGTTTTTCTGGCGCCGGTCATGTTTTTTCTGTTTCAGTTGTTGCTGCGGTTTCAAGGAAAAGCGCCTGCATTCACCCGAAAAGGGTCGCTTATCCTGTATGTGATTCATCCGGCTGTGATTGTGGCCCTCAGGGGAATCGCAGAGCGGCTGGGGCTTACGAAGCTGTTGGTTGCCAATACATTTGTCCAATATATTTCGGTTTGCACAGTTTCGTTATTGGCGGCGTTTATGTTCGTAAATTTGTCTGCTTTAGTCGGCAGCAGACTGGGCAGTAAATTTTGAAATGTGGAGAGTAGGACAGTTGTGTTTCGGAGAATGAGGGAATTTGGGCAGTTGTGTTTTGGAGAATGAGGGAATTTGGGCAGTCGTGTTTCGGAGGATGAGGGAATTTGGGCAGTCGTG
>CAMSTW010000047.1 GCA_947063855.1 uncultured Dorea sp. | reverse complement strand
TTGAAAATACAAACTTATTATTTTCTTCAATAAAAATAATTGTATTTTCAAGTGTGTACAGCACATCCTCCCATGAACGCCCTACTTCCTGCCGTAAATAAACATAATAACTGCCATCTGCCTGGACAGAATAACCAGATTCCCTTCCTACCCTCAGATACTCATACATCATATGCAGAAGAGTTGTTTTCCCACTGGCGCTGTCTCCTTTGATTACTGTAATATTTCTTCTTATGGTAAATTCAAATAACAGCTTTTTACTTCTTACCCTAAAGTGATAACTACCCTTCATCCTGCATCGCCTCCGCCTCCAGTAACCCGTCTACATATTCTGTCGGATTATGAACAATCCTTCCTGTATTCATAATTTGAATCTCAAATTCTCCGGCAAAACGAATCATATGCTGCAGATACACGGTCAAATCCTTCATGTCCGCGATTTTCAAAACCCATTTTGCACAATTATTTCCACAATTCGACAGATTATAGATAAACGAATCATCCTTAAGCATCAATATCAGAACCTTTACGCCGCCGGACAATTCTCTGGGTGTGATTGCACCTAAGACAGGGCTCTCGATTATATGTGCACTAACTACCCTGGAATGGTCAACATCCTGGATCATCTCTTTTACAAACTCATCTTCTATCCATTCGTCCTCATATACATTATCGAAGTATGACGGCGCATCATTCATATATTCTGTTCCGCCATAATACCATATTTTGAGCATAAACCCTCTCCCCACTGAAACCATTTTCCATCATTTTATTCAATCCAATCCTATCTGTCAACCTAAGAAACTGTACTAGTACAGCATTGCATAATTAGCAGTGAATTCTGCAACGCTGTACCAGCCGTTTGCTTTGATATCAACGCCACTTTTCCCTGCCCGCCTTGAAATTATAAACCGGTCGCAGCCGCCGGGTAATCTCCACGGTATCGCCGATCCATCCTTCGATCTCCCCCACATCACGGTATGCGAAGGGCGCCTCATCCAGCGTCTCCTTCCCGATACAAGAGCAATAGATTCCTTTCATCTCTGCCTTGAACTGGGGTACAGTGAATCTCTTCCCCACTTCTTCCCGTCTAAGCCTGCGCCCGGCTCCATGGGGTGCGGAAAAGTTCCAGTCTGCGTTCCCCCGTCCTCTTCCAATAAGAATCCCGTCCCGCATATTGACCGGAATCATCACGGCTTCCCCCTCCCGTGCCGAGACAGCGCCTTTGCGCAGAATCAGTCTGTCCCCGCAGTCTTCGATATAGTTATGCACAGAAAATGTCTGTTCCTGTATCTTCCATTTCATTCCTCTTATAAGCTCATCCACAATCGCCTCTCGGTTCAGCTTCGCATATCTCTGTACCATCTGAACGTCCTCAAGATATGCCTCAAGCATCTCCCCTTCCAGATAAGTCAGCTCATAGGGAACGGAAAGGCCCGCCTTCTTAAGCGCTTTCTGTCCCTCTGCCAGATAATATTCCGTAACCTCCCTGCCAAGCCTCCGGCTGCCGGAATGTACCGCCAGATAGAGACTCCCCTCTTCATCCTGGTCCAGTTCAATGAAGTGGTTCCCGCCGCCAAGTGTCCCAAGACTTAATTCCGTCTTCGCGGCATTCACATGCCCGGCGCAGTTTAGTACGGGCAGATCAAAATCCTCATTAAATCTGTGGGGCTCTTTCCGAATCAGAAATCCTGCCGGAATCCGTTCACGGATTACTTTGTCAAGCTTCTGAAATTCCGCCTTTTTCTGCTTTAACTTTGCAAGTGTTATGCCGCAGCCAATGTCAATACCGACTACATTCGGAAGTATCCGGAGACGCTCTCCTGTCTCAATATTTGCGGTGAACCCTATCGTTCCTACCTTCCCGGGATGAACGTCGGGCATGATCCGTATCTTACATCCCTCAAACGCCGCATTGTCGCAGAGCAGCCGTATCTGCGCAAGTGCGTAATCTTCAATTGTATCTGTGAATATTTTTGCTGAAGTACAGACTCCATTTACTGTTTTCATATCATCCATTCTCCCTGTGAAATTTACCTTAAGGCGTCTTTCTGCAAAACAGGCGCAAAAAAACACCTCTGCATGAAATCAGAGATGCCGGATTGTCTGAACTGCTATTCATAACTATAGCATATAAGCATACACTTACAGCCACTGCCATAAATGGATTCAAGATATAAAAGTCCTATTCCGTCCTGAGATAAAATTCGGACAACCCGCTCTCTGTGATAATCGTTACTAAGTTCTGTGAAAATTGAATAGAATGTCTCATGATTGTCCTCCTTTCGAAACTAATGGTCTTTGTCTACATATCTAAGTATAAAAGCGGGAGATGGCGTTGTCAACCCTCAATTATACCGATTCTGATTTCTGACAATTCCTATATTTCTTCGAACACCTTATACAGGCATTCCAAAATCTGACTGAATAATAAAACGGCAATTGCTACTTTTGTCATCAAATCAGTCACTATTTCTGTCAGGCATTTCTTGTATAGCTTCCACCTTCCGCAGGATATCCTTGTCATACCCCGGCTCCACAGTCTCGCCGGGCTGTAATACCAGAAAACTCTCCTCATCCCACTCTCCATCCAGCATCTTCCTAAGAAGCGTATCCCTTCCTTCAAGCTTCTCAAATTCCCACTCTCTGGCTCTGGCATACTCCTGAATCTTTCTTTCATATTCCGGAAAGGGCAGACCTGGCCAGCCAATATACGCTACCTTCTTATATGTATCTAAAAAACTCTTCTCAACCGCTACAGCTTTACGAGCCTTTCGTTCATTTCCCTTATACCGCATCAGATAATAACGATATCTCCGCTCAAACCGGTCGTCTTCCTGAAAATCCATCAACTCAACAGCCCCCGGCCAATAATAAAAAGTGCCCGTATTCTGCATATAATAATCCATGTATCTGTCTTTATCTCCCATCAAAAATGTAACACAGTCATGAGCCTTTGGAATCACTATGGGATATTTTCTGCTGTAAAGTCCGGTAACGGCTCCGGAACATAAGCCATAGCCCAGCAGAATCGCATCGTATCCATCATCCGCCTGCACATTGGAATACCGATGGATTCCCTCATCAATCTGATGAATCTCATCCTGAAGAATCTCATTAAGCTCCTGAGGCCTGTCATGCAGCTTCTGCCGGAGCATGGTCACATCAATCACATTTTTACAAGTACACGAAAGGTTTGCGATTTCGCGTTCTACTATCTTACAACAAATCAATTTCAAATGCATTCATATCCACCTCTTCCTGTCTGACTCCTTCTCCCTTATTCCCATGATTTTTCTTGTCGTCCGTAATGCAAAGCTTCTATTCTCTATTAGCATCATAGATCAAAAACATTTGAAAAGTCAAGTACCGTCTGAGCACGTAAACAAATGAATCCGTCACGAAATTGTAACTTTTCTTTGGTATACTATAATAGCTTCCCTGAGGCTATACTAAAAAGAAAAGGCGGACACAGATTATGACTGATCTATATTATATTGAAGATGATCCTGCGATCGCAGGTACGGTAAAGGAATATCTGGAACAGAGAGATTTTACCGTAACGATAACTCCAACACTCGCCCAGGCAAGGCAGGCTCTGAGAAGGCACGTTCCCGCCCTTATCCTGTTGGACTATCGCATGCCCGACGGCCACGGGGACAGTTTATGCCGGTGGATCCGGAGCCATTGGGCGGATCTGCCGGTTATTATGCTTACCGTCCGGGGAGATTCCTGCGATATCGTCTCCGGATTTGAAAACGGAGCAGACGATTATGTCGTGAAGCCCTTTGATCTGGAAGTATTATATTCACGCATCCTGGCGTTACTGCGCCGGTTCGGCAATACGTCTAAGCGGTATCTCTCCTGTGGTGGAATCATGATTGACCAAGACCGAAGGTGCGTTTACTGCCATTCTGACAACACACCATGCGTTAAGCAAGGAGACGCACCCCTTCAAAAGAAGTCTGGAAACTTCTGTGATCATGAGGAAGTCTCCTTAAGCGCATCTGAAAGTTTCTGTGAATATGAGGAAATCTCCTTAAGCGCATCCGAATATCAACTGCTCCTGTATCTGATGGAGAACAAAGGCAAGACCGTTACCAGAGAGAATATCCTGGCGCAGATCTGGGATGCGAACGGAAACTACGTGAACAATAACACCCTGACTGTTACTATGAAGCGACTGCGTGATAAACTCCGTCAGCCCGCCTGTCTTAAAACAGTCCGAAGTGTGGGTTACCGTATGGAGGATACGATATGAGCGGACGGAAAAATGTCTTAATAACCCTGGGATTCGTACTGTCTGTCAGCCTGATTACTTCCGTAATCTCTGTCATGCTCGTATCCTTTCAATATAGCCAGACGCAGTTCAATCTCTTAAATACGATACTTGGGAAGGCCGCGGAACAGGAACCGGAAACACGGGAAATCATTTCTACAGTATTAAAAAACTATACCGCCGGAAATCTGCTTGATGGAAATATCCACAACGTAACGGACGTAGCAGACGACACCTTTTTATCATCCTTAGGATACCGGAAGTCTGATTTTGGGAATCCGATTTCCAGGCAGACAATCTTATTTGTAATCCTTAGTTTTCTGACCGGAGCTTCCGGCTTTATCCTGACTTACCTGTATCGCAACAAAGTGGAATCCGCACGGATCCAGACTTTGACTGATTATCTGGAACAGGTCAATACCGGTAAAGCCGCCCTTCTCTCCACTTCCGGAGAAGATGATTTCTCCAAACTGGAGGACGAGGTATACAAGACGGTAACTGCTCTCTATCATACGAAAGATAAAGCAGTGCAGGCAAAGGACAAGTTTGCAGAGAATCTGGCCAATATCGCACATCAGATCAAGACGCCCCTGACAGCCATCTCCCTGTCTCTGCAGATGCTGAGACAGTTCTTTGCCGATATTGATTCCTTCTGTCCGGACTCTGATACCACAAACAAAAATATATGTCCCTCCGTTTCACATAAAAGCAACAGCTTCTATCACCATGTGAAATACCATATAAAGCGTCATATAGAACAGATCGAGAAACAACTTCTACGGCTCACCCACCTGGAGGGATCCTTGCTGGTGCTGTCCCGGATCGACGCCGGAACACTCCTTCTGCAAAGAGATGAGATCGACGTCTTCACCCTGCTCGTCCTCGCGGCGGACAATCTGCAGGAATTGCTAGCTGACTGCGCTGTTTCCATTGACATCCCGGAATCAGGAGAGATGAAGGTCACCGCCGATCTGGACTGGACGATGGAGGCCGTCATGAACCTGATGAAAAACTGCCTGGAACACAGCGGTACAGATACAGCCATCCATTGTTCTTACGCCCAGAATCCGTTATATACGGAAATCCTTATCTGGGATAACGGAACCGGATTTGCCAAAGACGACCTCCCTCATCTGTTTGAGCGGTTCTACCGCGGTCAGAATGCCGGTGAGAGCGGTATCGGAATCGGATTAGCCCTGTCAAAAGAAATCATTGAACGCCAGAATGGAACTCTGCGGGCGATGAATAAACCGGACGGCGGCGCTCTCTTTGAGATTCGATTCTATACACACTGAACAACAAATTGCTTAATTGCTGCTTATTTGCCAGCCTGCTTTCGATACAGTCACTGAGTTGTAACTTTCATCTGCTATAATGGAGAAATGAAGTCACAGGTTACAAATACTCAAATACAAGGAGAGACTCAGAATGGAAATATTAAGATGCGAAGGGGTCCGGAAGATATATGGCTCCGGCAATAATCAGGTAACAGCGCTTGACGGAATCGACCTGTCCGTCAATAAAGGAGAATTCTTGGCAATCGTCGGGGCATCCGGCTCAGGCAAGTCCACCCTCCTTCATATTCTCGGCAGCGTAGACAAGCCAACGGAAGGGAAGGTCACCATAGATGGAACCGATCTGTCCGGATTAAATCCGACACAGGCGGCGATTTTCCGACGCAGGAAGGTCGGACTGGTGTATCAGTTCTATAATCTGATCCCAACTCTCACCGTGCGTAAAAATATACTCATGCCCCTTACGCTTGACAAGAAACAGCCCAATCCGGAATATTTTCATCAGATTGTAAATTCTCTTGGTCTCTCCGACAGGCTCGAAGCACTGCCAAACCAGCTATCCGGCGGCCAGCAGCAGCGGGTCGCAATCGCCCGCTCCCTGATCTACCGTCCCGCGCTGCTTCTTGCCGATGAACCTACCGGGAACCTGGATCAAAAGAATTCCCGGGAAATCATTGATATGCTCAAGCTTTCCAACCGCAGTCTGGAACAGACAATCATACTGATCACTCATGACGAGAAGGTGGCTCTGGAAGCCCGGCGTATCATTACCATTGAAGACGGGCAGATCATCAGCGACGAACAGCGGAGGTGACAGGTATGTGGAGAGATTATTCATCCGATTATATCAAAAACAATCGTTCAGCCGGATTATCCGTCAGACTGGCGGCGTTTATCTCTGCCCTGCTCTTATCATTGTTATGCGGATTATTCTATAACGCCTGGAAATACGAAGTTGAGCGGATTGAGCTTGAAGAAGGAAACTGGCACAGCAGGATTGCCGGCAAACTTGATCAGAAAGATGTCGAAGCTGTACAGAATTTCGCACATGTAAAAAAAGCAACACTCATCCATAACCAGAATATAGATATTGTTTTCAACAACATGAATACCGTTTTACCAGATACGCCCCGCATCGCCGAACTGGTTGGAGCATCCCCTGAACAGATTTCCTATAATTATGAACTTCTGGCAATGTATCTGGTCCGTGTTCCTGACGATCCGGCGCCAAGGCTGCTCTTCCCGCTGTTTATCCTGATAACATTACTTGCGTCTTTCTCACTCATCGTAATCATACACAATGCCTTCGCCGTTTCTATGAATGCACGGATACACCAATTCGGCATTTTCTCCAGTATCGGAGCTACGCCAAGGCAGATACAGACATGCCTCCTGCAGGAATCTGCCGCTCTTAGCGCTATACCGGTATTACTGGGGAATATACTTGGCATTGCAGGCAGTATGGGACTGATGCATCTGTCGAATATACTGTCAGGAGCGGATATTCCCGGACGTCATAAAGCGGTTCCCGGTTATCATCCAGTCATCCTTCTATTGACACTGCTCATAACAGCGATAACCCTATGGTTCTCCGCATGGCTGCCGGCGCGGAAGTTAAGCCGCCTGACGCCTCTTGAGGCAATCCGCAATACCGGAGAGCTTCAGTTAAAATGCAGGAGAAACTCCCGCATCCTTGCCGGTCTGTTCGGAGCCGAAGGCGAACTTGCCGGAAATGCACTGAAAGCCCAGAGGAAATCCCTGCGGACAGCATCACTGTCCCTGATCTGCTCATTCATGGCGTTTACCATCATGCAATGCTTTGTCACAACCTCGGAAATCAGTACACGGGAAACTTATTTTGAACGGTATCAGGATGCATGGGACATCATGGTCACTGTCAAAAATACGGATGTGGATGAATTTCAGGAAACAGATAGGCTCCAGGCGCTTACCGGCGTACGAAACGCCGTCGTATACCAGAAATCGGCGGCTCAAAGACTCATCACAGAGGACGAGATGAGCGAAGAGATGAAATCCTTCGGCGGATTTTCCCACGCTTCCGCCGAATATGTAACAAAAACCGATGGCGGATGGCTGGTAAACGCCCCCATCGTAATCCTGGATGACACCAGCTTCCTTGATTATTGCAGAGAGATTGGCGCCGCGCCGCGGCTCGACGGGGCCGTGGTCAGGAACATCATCCGCGATGTGACAAATCCAGATTTCCGACATCCTGAATTCATGCCCTATTTAAAAACATATAACACTGATGAAAGCACTCTAATACTGCCGGAAAATAAAGGTATCGCCGCAGAAATTCCAGTCCTGTCCTATACAGAAGAAGTTCCTGTGTTAAGAGAGGAATACGCGACCGAAAACTTCTATGAACTTGTACATTTTATTCCGGTATCTTTATGGAAAGATATCAAGAAGCAGTCAGGCGGAGCCAATACAGATCTCTACATTCGCATCCTTGCCAGAGATGATGTGCCGCTCAGGGAATTAGATGCATTGCAGAATCAGGTTAAACAACTGCTTGGTACGGCTTACACACTGGAAAGCGAGAACCGGATTCAAGTCTATGAGACGAATCATAAACTGATACAGGGAATGCGGGCGGCTTTCGGAGGATTCTGTGTTCTGCTCGCCGTCATAGGAATCGGCGATGTCTTCTCCAATACCCTGGGATTCGTCCGGCAGAGAAAGAGGGAATTCGCAAGATATATGTCTATCGGGCTTACGCCGGACGAGATCCGGAAAATGTTCTGTATCGAGGCCGCAGTCCTGGCGGGACGTCCGATTCTGATCACTCTCCCGCTGGCTGTCATTGCAGTGGGGTACATGCTGAAAATGAGCTATCTGGGAGTGGGCGAATTCATGGCGGAGGCGCCGCTGATTCCGATTGCTATCTTTATGGCGGCAATTTTGGGGGCTGTTATGCTGGCTTATGCTTTTGCTTGGCGGAATATTCGGAAAATCAGCCTGGCGGAGGCACTTAAGGATGATACGATGATGTAGCGGCATATATATCTGACCTTCTGACGGAATCTAGTGTGCTGCCTGCATTATATCTCGCGAAACTCCGCAGGATATTCGTTCATATGCAAGGCGGATTTTCGACTGCGTAGCGGTGGCTACGGCTAGAAAATCCAACGCGGCAGATGGACGAATAGACAAGGAGGTTTGACTGAATATAATGCAGACAGTAGGTCTTTCCTCCGTCCGGCAACGGAAGAAAGAGCAATCAATGTGACACCCCTGATACAAAAAGAGTTGATACCCTTACGGAATGGGAGCAATATCCAAGATTGAAAACCGCACATTTCCGAAAACCCCGATATTTTATATACCGGGCAGCCTAAGATAACCGTCACAATAACATAATACACTATTTTGGGGGTGTCTGCATTGCGCAATCAATATTTAGCGAATATATTCTATCGTCTGCGGCTGATTGAAGCGTATGGTACAGGAATTCTTAAAATCAATGAATGTTACAGTGATTATGCTGTACAACCTCTGATTGAAACAACAGGTAATGCTTTTAAGATTACGCTTCCTAACACCAACTTTCACGCTGAAAGACAAAAAGTTCTGAGTAACACTCAAACAGGCGGCTCCACTAGCGTGACAAAAAAAGAAGAACGAATAAACGCTGTCTTAGAATTGTGCCGCAGCAAAGGTTCTATCGTCCGCAGCGATGTAGAAACAGCACTTGGCGTGTCCCAATCTACAGCAATCTTGCTTTTGAGAGAATTGACCGATGAAGGGGTACTGATTAAAGAAGGAAAAACTAAAAATCTGCGGTACTATGAGAATATAATTAATTGAGTAGTCGGCAGGTGATTCATTCACCTACCGACCTCTCACTGATACGCACGCCCACTTTTCTGCTCCCGCACCCCAGATCAAGTATACTGCAACCAGAGACAAGATATCCCTGCAGACATGCTGCATCATAGATGGGCTTCATATTATGTTCTAATTAGAACACTTAAATGCTGTCTGCTCCACTTCAGGCATCTTTTAATATGTTTGATCTTCCCCCACAGTCTGCTCTTCTCTCCAAGCCCGCTCATAGCAAAATCATAACCATTCCAGATATTGCTTGTTCGATCTGCCAGTTCCCTTTTTCTTACGCTTCACAGTAGAATCCCCCCTCATTAAGTTATCGACTGCCTACAGCAATTCGAAAGATCCTCCATTATTTGTCAGCCTGTCTTCAACTATTTAGTCCACGCCTGTTCGATTTGTCAATTTTCTTTATCATGAATATTTCTCTATGCTACACTGATGCTTTTTTTCCTTTTTGTCATAGTTTAATCCAACAAGAAGTATACTTCCACTATAACTTTCCAATGCTTTTATATATTTTTTCTCTTTGATTTGTTTTATTGTTGTATTGGCGGATTTATTCCATTTAAGCTCTATTAATAATGCCGGATATTCAGGATATTCTTTTTTGGGCAGAAATACGAGATCGGCAAATCCCTTTCCCGTTGGCAATTCTCTGACAGGCTTAAAATAATATGCCATAGCGCTAAGATAAGCAATACTCAAAACACTACTCAGAGAATTTTCATTGTTATACTGTATAACAGAGACATAATTTGCATGGATATCTTCAATGATTTCAGCAACGATATCTGAATCCAGGTCAAGAGTTGCACACAAGAGTTCCTCTGACTTCAGCTGCAGTTCAATTAGTTCATTCCACCTTCTGCGTTTTGTTATTTTGACAAACTCACTACGGATTTCTTCATTTGGGATAAACACTGTACATTTTTTTTCATTATAAGCAAGGTATCCCAGATGAATCAGTACCGTTAATATGTCATCTTTATCTTTGAAGGTTACCATATCATTTTGATATGAACTTACATCAATCTCCACAGCCTCACCAGATAGCATCCTGATAATATCTTCCTTAAGCCCGTCAAAATCCATTTCAATCAGTGGAATAATGGACTCATAAGTGCCTGTCATGGACCAATAGCTTTTAAAATTTCCACGTAACATAACACTGACAACTGCTTTCGGGTTATATATATGCTCTTCTTTTAGCAGATAACCGTCATACCAGCGTTTCACCTCGTCGAAATTTCTATTGTACTTTTGGCATAAATCTCTGACTTCATTTTCCGTAAATCCTACATATTGTGCCAATAAATCTGTATCCAGCATAGTAAATTCGTCAAAATTATTTAATGCAGACTGCGTTTTGATCTTTTTAATTGGAAGAATTCCAGTTAAATATGCCAGATAAAGGAATTCTGTAGGTGCAGAGCCCTTGAAGAGTCCTCGAAGCAGGTTGATATATTCATCTTGTACTTTTGTATTTTCTGCTTCATCACGGATTAAACTATCCCATTCATCGATAATAATGATAAATTTTTGACCGGTTACTTTATTAATTGTGGCAAGTGCATCCGGTAAAGATTTTATATTATCAGGTACTATATCAGGGAAAGCTTCTTCTAATTCTTTCAGAACATTTTCTTCGATATATGAAACCGTCGTCTCAGCTAATCTTGCCGTAGTATAACACCATTGTACATCGATACGTATCACATTATATTTATTCAAATGTTGTAGAAAACTATCTTTTTTACTGATTATACAGTCTTCAAACATCTTCTTTGAATCACATCCCTTGCTGTAATAAGCCACAAGCATATCTGCAGTAATTGATTTTCCAAAACGGCGGGGACGGCTGTTACAGATAAGTCCTTCCTTTGAGCCAAGCACTTTGTTGGTATAACTCAAAAGTTCCGTCTTGTCAATATAAATCTCTGAATTCAATGCAACTTGAAAGGCACTGTTATTTGGATTAACATAAGTTCCCATTCGGATTTTCCTTCCTATATTGATTCCTTTTTATCCTGCCAACTATGATTAATCTTATCATTATTTTGTACAAAAAACAAGAAAGCCCTTGATTCTTATCTAACATTTTCGCTACTTTATCTCGGATTTCCGATAAATCTGATAAAGCGCAGGCAAAAGAATACAAAAAAGAATGAAATACATTATAAAAATAATCGGAACAGCGCCAACTACTTTTGTCCTAATCTGATAAGATTGCACCGTCTTTCATCATCAATATCTCATTGGCAGCATACTCAATATCAGAAACAATATGAGTGTACAACCCTCATTTACAGCCTGATATGATTTCTGTCCGTCAGACCAGAGTTTTGCCTCCGGCTTCCTTCAGATTCGCAGTCGCCCGCGACACCTTTGCCATTGGCTGTATCCTTCTCACTACCGGGCGGATTAGGGACTTTCACCCATTAGAACGTGCGCCCGCCGGGCGCACCATAAAAAGAGAAGTGTCCGGCAATATTCGCCAGACACTTCTCTCGCTTCTATGCTTCCTTCTCCATCGCCTCAGCCACACTCGCCTCACAGCTCCTCATCGCCTGTATGGTCTTATCGAACAGCTCATCCAGTTCCCAGCCAAGCCTCTGGGCGCCTTCGGTGATCACCTCTCTCGAACACCCGGCGGCAAATCTCTTATCCTTGAACTTCTTCTTAAGGCTCTTGACCTCCAAATCCATCGTACTCTTAGACGGACGCATCAGCGCACAGGACCAGATCAGTCCCGTCAGCTCGTCCGCTGCAAAGAGCACCTTCTCCATCTCAAGCCTTGGCTCTTCCTCACTGCAAAGTCCGTATCCATGAGAGCAGACAGCATAGATCATATCCTCGCTTACTCCCGCCCCGCGCAGAAGCTCCGGCGCCTTCTTGCAGTGCTCCTCCGGATAGAGCTCGAAGTCAATATCATGAAGCAGTCCCGTGATGCCCCAGAATTCCTCTTCCTGCGCATAACCAAGTTCCTTTGCATACCAGCGCATCACACCTTCCACCGTCAGGGCGTGCTGGATATGGAACGGTTCCTTGTTATACTTCTTAAGCAGCTCCAACGCCTCTTCGCGGGAAATGCTGCTCTTCTTTACCTCTCCTCCCGCTTCCTTCTTCACCGTCTTCGCGCTGTCAGAAGGCTTCTTATCCAGACTCTTCATAGTCGGAAAGGCGAGCACATCGCGAATCGCAGCAGCCCCTGTGAGAAGCATACACATCCGGTCGATCCCGAACCCGATTCCGCCTGTAGGCGGCATCCCGATCTCCAGCGCATTCAGGAAATCCTCATCCGTCGTATTCGCCTCTTCATCTCCCTGTGCCAGCAGCTCTTCCTGCGCCTTGAAACGCTCCCTCTGGTCGATGGGGTCATTGAGCTCCGAGTAAGCATTGGCCATCTCCCAGGTATTCATAAACATCTCAAACCGTTCTACATACTCCGGATTCCCCGGCTTCTTCTTCGTAAGCGGGGAGATCTCGATTGGATGATCCATCACGAAAGTCGGCTGAATCAGATGCTCTTCCACGAACGCCTCGAAGAACAGACTCAGAATATCCCCCTTCTTATGTCTCTCTTCGAACTCCACATGGCGCTCCTTCGCAAGCTCTCTCGCCTGCTCAAGAGTCTGAACCTCATTCCAGTCGATACCCGTATACTTCTTCACGGCGTCCACCATGGTAATCCGCTCAAACGGCTTGCCAAGATCCATCTCCACGCCATTATATACAATCGTCGTCGTGCCAAGCACCTCCTGCGCCACATGGCGGTACAGATTCTCCGTCAGGTCCATCATCCCGTTATAATCCGTATACGACTGATACAATTCCATCAGCGTAAATTCCGGATTATGCCTGGTATCCAGCCCCTCATTGCGAAACACTCTGCCTATCTCGTAGACTCTCTCAAGGCCGCCGACAATCAGACGCTTCAGGTACAGTTCCAGAGAGATACGAAGCTTGAAGTCCTCATCAAGCGCGTTAAAATGAGTCTCAAACGGCCGCGCCGCCGCGCCGCCTGCATTGCTTACAAGCATCGGAGTCTCCACCTCAAGGAATCCTTGTCCATCCAGGTATCTGCGGATAGAGCTGATGATCTTGGATCTCTTGATAAATGTATCCCTTACCTCCGGATTCATGATCAGATCCACATATCTCTGGCGGTAACGCATGTCCGTATTCGTAAGTCCATGATACTTCTCCGGCAGAATCTGGAGACTCTTGGATAGCAGTCTTATAGAAGAAGCATGAACGGAGATCTCACCCGTCTTCGTCTTGAATACCTCGCCTTCCAGACCCACGATATCCCCGATATCCAGCTTCTTGAAATCCTTATACGCATCCTCTCCAATACTGTCCCTTGCCACATAGGACTGGATATCCCCGCTCTGGTCCAGAATATTGCAGAAGGAAGCCTTGCCCATGACACGCTTCTGCATAACCCGCCCTGCAAGAGATACCTGCTTCCCTTCCATCTCATCATAATGTTCCTTGATATCTGAAGCATGACAGGTCACGTCATATCTCGTTATCTCAAATGGATTCTTTCCATTGCTCTGCAGTTCCGCCAGCTTCTCCCGGCGGACCTTTCTCAGTTGATTCACATCTTCTTGTACCTTCTTCTGCTGTTCTGCCACGATTCCTTTCTCCCTTCTCATATTACCCATATATCGTCTTTCAGACTTCCCGCATCCGGGAAGCCTGATATATAAGCGCCGTCTTTATTCTATTCCCTGTCTCCCTGACTCAGATAAGCCGGAGCCCGAATTTTGCCAAAATGTGCATTGCAGGCTACATGCCAATCTCATCTTACAACGACCGGCTGATATGCAATACCTCGTATTCCATGACGCCCGCCTGTGTCTCTACCTCTACCTGGTCTCCCACCTTGCAGCCGATGAGCGCCTGTCCAACCGGAGACTCATTGGAGATCTTTCCTTCCAGACTGTTCGCCTCTGTGGAGCCTACCAGTTTGAACTCCATCTCTTCGTCAAATGTCTTGTCATAGACCTTGACCGTACATCCTACATTGATCTTGTCAAAGTCTACCTCGTCCTCGACCACAACTTCCGCATTCTTCAGAATACCTTCCAGTTCCTCAATACGCGCCTCGATATCGCGCTGTTCATCCTTCGCCGCGTCGTACTCCGCATTCTCGGATAAGTCGCCCTGCTCTCTCGCTTCCTTGATCTTGCCGGCAACCTCCTTACGCTTGACCACCTTTAGGTGCTCCAGTTCATCCTCCAGTGCCTTCAAGCCCGCATAAGTAAGTAATCTCTTCTTTGCTTCCATGTGTCTTACTCCCTTTCTTTCTCATATTATCTATCTTATTATCTATCTAAATAATCGATTCATCAAAAACCATCTCATTTCTGACTGCCTTTACCGGTGTGCCGACTGATACCAATCTTCCAAAAATGTGCAGAACAACCGAAAGAGACCTTCGCAATTCCCTTATTATACCTAACTGATAAAGTTATGTCAATGATTGTTTTGCTCTTTTAAGTATATGCTCCGCTTTATTTTTTCATACATACGAACCCACTCACCATCAGGAACAGCCGCTCATACCTTGCGTCTGCAAAGCCTGTCTTACAAAAGCTCTTTTCCGCTCACAGGCGCCGATCCAGTAATTCCTCCAGTTCCTCATAGGATTCCACCCGGTTAATCGCTTCCCTGAGTTTCGCCGAGCCCTCCATTCCTTTCGTATACCACGCCACATGCTTGCGCATCTCCCGGATACCCAGATACTCTCCTTTGAATTCCATCTGCAGCCTCGCATGCCTGAGCATAGCCGCCTTTCTCTCTTCCCTGGATGGTCTCTTAGTGCTTACTCCCGTCCGGTCATATTCCACAAGCTCACGGAAAATCCACGGATTCCCCTGTGCGCCCCGCCCGATCATCACGCCGTCGCATCCTGTCTGCTTCATCATTGCCCGCGCAGTCTCCCCGGAGGTTACATCTCCATTTCCAATCACCGGTATCGACACCGCCTCCTTCACCCGGCGGATAATCTCCCAGTCTGCCTTCCCGGAATAATACTGCTCCCTCGTCCTTCCGTGGACGGCAACCGCGGCGCCCCCGGCTTCTTCCACAATCCTTGCTATCTCCACCGCATTTACATGAGCGTCGTCAAAGCCTTTCCGGATCTTCACCGTGACCGGCTTTTTGATCGCCCGCGCCGTCTTCGATACGATCTGATATACCAACTCCGGGTTCTTCATAAGCGCGGAGCCTTCCCCGTTCTTTACCACCTTGGGAACCGGACAGCCCATGTTGATATCCAAAATCTGGAAAGGCAGTTCCTCTATCTCCTTCGCCATCTCACTGACAATATCCGGATCCGAGCCAAAAAGCTGCAGGGATACCGGATATTCCAGAGGATGAATCGCAAGCAGCGCTTTCGTGTTCCTGTTCTTATATTGAAGCGCCTTCGCACTGATCATCTCCATACACAAAAGACCCGCCCCCTGCTCCTTGCAGAGCAGACGAAAGGGCAGATCTGTCACTCCCGCCATAGGCGCGAGAATATATGGATTCTCAAGCTCTGTATTTCCAATCTTCACCTTGTCTCCCTCAACTTTCCTGCAACACATCCCGTACATCATT
Organism: uncultured Dorea sp.; assembly: GCA_947063855.1. Taxonomy (GTDB): domain Bacteria; phylum Bacillota; class Clostridia; order Lachnospirales; family Lachnospiraceae; genus Sporofaciens. Next base: position 9,912 of record CAMSTW010000047.1, on the reverse strand, counting down.
TTTAATCTTGAAGTAACAGCGCCTTGAGAGCTTATTACTCAAGAACTAATGCCATGGTGCTGCAGCCTGCTGATACATACCTCTCATTACAACCTCTTATTCTTCTCATAGATAAACCTGAGCCCCTTAAGCGTCAGCTGTGAATCATAGACGTCAATCACATCCGTCTCCGCCGCGATCATCTTGCCCAGCCCTCCGCTTGCAACCACCTTGGCGTCCTTATATCCGGATTCTTCCTTAATCTTCTTCACAATATATTCCGTCTGGCCGATCTGGCCGAAGAATAACCCCGCCTGCATACAGGAGATGGTCTCCTTCCCGATCACAGACTCCGGCTTCTTGATCTCAATAGCCGGAAGCATCGCCGCCTGCGCCGTCATAGCCTGCGCCGAGATCCGGATACCCGGAGAGATCACCGCACCCTCGAAGGTTCCGTCCGGTCCCACTACATCATATGTTGTCGCCGTCCCGAAGTCAATCACGATCACCGGTCCGCCGAACAGCGTATAAGCCGCAACCGCATCCACAATCCGGTCAGCGCCCACCTGCTTGGGGTTCTCCGTTACGATACGGATCCCCGTCTTAATCCCCGCAGATACCACCATCGGCTTGATCCCGAAATATTTGATCAGCGCGCTTCCCAGCGAATGCATGATATCCGGCACAACGGACGCCACGATTACCGCGTGAATCTCTTCACTGGGAATCCCCTGGCACTCCACCAGTTCTTTCAGCGTGATTCCATACTCATCCGACGTACGCGGAAGCTTCGTCGTCATACGGAATGTACAACGCAGTTCCTTATCCTCAAAAACCCCTACCGTAATATTCGTATTACCCACATCAATTACCAGTAACATCTTATCCTCCCATCTGCTCACAGCCCATCCGGCAGACTGTTTCTGCCTGATGATTTATATCCGGAATTATCCGCATCATTACAGAATGATACCGTGCAAGCGCTCTACTCTGCAAGAAAAAATACTTTATAATACATCTGCAGCGCCTCCAACAAATCCTGCTTCTCCCTCTGGATCTGCTTAATCTTAAGCCTGCTTCCAATCTCATCGAACATCGGGTCGAATTCCTCCGACGTAACTTCGAAGCACAGCTCCCCGTCCTCCTCATAAGCCAGCGTCAGAATCCCGCCCACATCATTTACATAGAGCACACACATGATCTTAAGTTCATCCTTGACCGCATCCGGCAGCTGTTCAAAATCCGGATTCAGATAATACTTTTCCTCGTAGGAACTGGCGCCGCAGAGCACCACTTTTCCATCATACATAACCATATACTCCTCTCACGGATACTTCTCCCGCATAGACGGCTCTTTCCTGCCCGTCTCTCGTCCTTACCAGCAGTTCGCCCGTATCATTGATTCCAAGCGCATGTGCTTCATACGCATTCCCCGGCTCTAAGACCTTCACCTCCTGATTCCGGTTCACAAGCAGACGGTTGTACCGCTCTCTCATCCCGGAGAGATCTTCTGTCTTAAGAAATGTCTCATAGCACGCTTCGAATTCCTCCATCACGGCCGCGATCAACTCCGAACGCCGGACGCTTTGGCCAAGCTCCTGCCTAAGCGACACTGCCCTTTCTTCAATCTCCTGTGGAAATGTCTCCTGATTCACGTTAATCCCCACGCCGACGACTACATAATTGATATAATCCATCTCCGCGCTCATCTCCGTCAGGATACCGCAGACCTTCTTCCCATGGAGTATCACATCATTGGGCCACTTGATCTTGCAGGAAAGTCCCGTACACCTGCGGATCCCCTCCGTCACGGCGACAGCCATCAAAAGCGTAAGCCCGGGCGCCTTGACCGGATGAATGTCCGGATGAAGCAGAATCGTCATATAGATACTTGTCCCGGCGGGCGACTCCCAGCCTCTTCCCCGCCGGCCCTTGCCCGCGCTCTGACGCCCGGCAACGAACAGGGTTCCATGCGCCCCCTGCTCCCCGCCCTTCTCTCCGGCCTCCTTCGCCCGGTTGTTCGTGGAGTCCGTTTCCTCATAATAGACCACCTTCGCCCCGGCCCACCGGCCCTTCGTCAGGCTCTCAATCTCCGCCCTGGACATCACATCCGGACAATCTACAAGACGATACCCCTTATTCCTCACCGCTTCTATCTGGTATCCCTCTTTCTTGAGCTGTTCCATAACCTTCCATACCGCCGTCCGCGATACCAGGAACTGGCTGCAGAGCTGCTGCCCGGACAGATAACCGTCCGTCTCCTTTAGCAGACGTAATATTTCTGATTTCATAATCTTCTATCTTTCTCCCAACGTCGCCGCCATCACAGCCTTGATCGTATGCATGCGGTTCTCGGCCTCGTCAAATACCTTCGACTGTTCTGACTCGAACACCTCATCTGTCACTTCCATATCATCAATCCCGTACCGGTCATGGATCTCCTTGCCGATCTTCGTCTTCAGATCGTGGAACGCCGGCAGACAGTGCAGAAAAATTGCTTCCTCCTTCGCATTCGCCATGACCTTTGCCGTTACCTTATACGGCGTAAGTTCACGGATACGCTCTTCCCATACTTCGTCCGGCTCGCCCATGGATACCCATACGTCCGTATAGATCACATCAGCATCCTTCGTCCCTTCCGTCACATCCGAAGTCAGCATAATCGTCGCCCCGCTCTCCTTTGCATATCCTTGGCAGACTTCCACCAGCTCTGCGTCAGGGAAATACTTCTCGGTCGTGCATGCAACAAAATGCATCCCCATCTTTGCACAGGCAATCATCAGTGAGTTGCCCATATTATATCTCGCGTCGCCCATGTATACCAGCTTAATCCCCTTCAGATATCCGAAATGCTCACGGATCGTCAACAGGTCCGCCAGCATCTGAGTCGGATGATACTCGTTGGTCAGTCCGTTCCACACCGGAACGCCCGCATACTTCGCCAGATCTTCTACAATCTCCTGGCCATATCCGCGGTACTCGATACCGTCGTACATCCGTCCCAGCACTCTGGCTGTATCCTCGATACTCTCCTTCTTCCCGATCTGAGAACCGCTCGGGTCAAGATAAGTCGTTCCCATACCCATATCATGAGCCGCCACCTCGAAAGAACATCTGGTCCTGGTGCTGGTCTTCTCGAAGATCAGGGCCACATTCATCCCCCTGTACTTATCTACCGGCACGCCGTTCTTCTTCTTCTCTTTCAAATCTGCCGCAAGATCAAGCAGATAGGTAATCTCCTCCGGTGTATAATCCTTCAGTGTCAAAAAATTTCTTCCTTTTAAATTCATCGTCAGTCCCTCTCTTAATCCTGTTAGTACGTGCACGAACCTTGGAAGGTTCATCTTGTCGCTCAGTGCTTCATATTTCTTATACACCATATCATATAACTGGTCAACGGTGTATATCTGATATTTCGGAATCTGCAAAAGCTTGGCCGCAGCCTCCAGCATCCCCATGAACAGCTCCCTGTTCCCGAATCCCAGCGGCAGCTTCAGGACAAACGCAATCTCCGCCTTCTCAATCTCACGCATGTCCCCAAGAAGCCTGTCATAATACTCCTCATCATGGGTCTGCTCCAGGTAGTAAATAGTCCCGTCCAGTCCATACAGCATCCGCTTCGCGTCATAATAGCCGATGATCAGATTCTGCCGGCTCCGTTTCCCCGAGAATTCAATGATGCTGCCAAGCTTCACCCGCGGCGCGATCTCATACTTCTCGCTCTCCTTTGGCATCCGTACCCGCGGCTCCCGTCCCGGTCCATAGATGCGCACCGCAATGATATCCTCATATCCTCTCTTCACCAGCGAATTTAATGGTACATTATTCACCACGCCGCCGTCAATATATTTCTTTCCCCCGATCCGCTCATTCTTGAATCCGATCAGGTAGGCGCTGGCCAGAAGAAAATCCTCCAGCATTCCCTCCGGGATATCGTCAATACTCAGATCCAGTTCTCTGAATTCCGACAGAGAAAATGTAAGCAGGCAGAATTCCTTGCCGCAGCTGCGGATTGCCTCCTCGTTCACCGTCTCGTGGATCAGCCTGCGGAGCGGAGTCACATCCACGCCGCCGTCCTTGAGCATCTTACGGCCTTCATTCAGGAATTCCTTTATCGTCGTCTCCTTGCCAAACAGACGCTCCATCCACGCGTCATCCACATCCATGACTCTGGAAAATGTCATCTCCCGCCAGATATTCTCTGCTTTCTCGATATCGCCCATACAGATCAGCGCGCCGTTCAAAGCCCCGACAGAGGTGCCCGCCACGGCGTTCAGCTTCACCCCCGCTTCTACGAGCGCCTTCCACGCCCCGATCTGGTATGCGCCGCGCGCGCCGCCTCCGTCTAACACAAGGCCATACTCCTTCGACAGATCAATTACAGGTTCCATCCTATCACAACCTTTCTCTATTTAAGTCTGCCTGCCCGATCCCTCATGCGGCATCCGCATAACACTCCGCGGCGGCACGCAGAATCTTCCCCTGACTGCATCGCTTACAAAACCCATACTACGTTACACGTTACATAAACGGCTCCCTTGCGGACGCTCTGCTCTTACGTCTCTGCCTCGCCGCCTCGAACATCAGCACCGACGCCGCGACCGCGGCATTCAGCGACTCCACCTGCCCCTTCATGGGTATCCGGATGTAGGTATCCGCAAGATCCGCAATCTCCTTCGTAAGTCCATTTCCCTCATTCCCGATGAGAAATGCGCACGGTCCGCAGTAGTCCTCCTCATCATAGTCGCATCTCCCGTCCAGATGGGCCGCATATGTCCGGACTCCGCTCTTCTTCAGATCTCTGACGGCATCCGGCAGATGATCTGCATAGCAGAAAGGCATCCGGTAGACCGAGCCCATGGTGGAGCGGATCGTCTTGGGATTATAGACGTCGACACATTCCCGGTCCATGATGATACCTGTCACCCCCGCACCCTCCGCGGCACGGAAGATGGTCCCGAGATTCCCCGGATCCTGCAGGTGATCAAGGACCAGGATGTGCGGACGGCAGCCGCCTGTCCTCCTGGGACAGTACGTGAATATCTCTCCAAGCGTATACTCTGCCTGCCGCGCCACACACAGGATTCCCTGCGGGGTCCGGGTGTCCGATACATAGTCGAATACCGTATCTGACAAGATCTCCACAACAGGCTTTCCGATATCCGCATTCTGCGCCGGTCCTCCGCCGGACAGGATATCCCCAATCACGCCCGGTTCCTTATTATAGAACGTCTCCGACACATAGACCTCTCTCAAGATCTTCAGCGGAATCTCCCGGAACATGCGGATTCCTTCTACAAGAAATACCTTCTCTTCGTCCCGCGCCTTCCGCTTCTTCTTAAGAGTTACCAGACGCTTTACCTTTGTGTTTGATGTGCTTGTTATCCTGTTCATTGCCATCCTCTTTCATTCTCTGGAAATATTCTCATCATCTTATATCTGTTTCAAGTATCTCTCTATCAGATCAAATCTCCGGAAGACTGCCGCCATCGTGCGTCCGTCTACATCTTCCAGCGCATCTCCATTAAAATACCTCTCCAGAGTCTCTCCTAATACACGCTCAGCCCAGGCATATAAGGCTTCCCTGTTATCCTCAAAATATTGCCGTACCTTATCAAAATTAAGATGCGTCAACTCATCTAACCCTATCTCCATATCCGAAAGCACTCTTCTGCCTATCAGATATGCAAGATAATACTGACTGTAAGGGCGGTGTGCCAGCTCCCTTATACCCCCTCCCGTACGTTTTCTCATACTGTCACAAAACCGGAAGATCAGGACAGCCATTATCATCTGGGCAGCATTCAAGTCATCAAATATATCTGCATAATACTTATCAAAGAACTCATTTCTCTTATATTTTGCCAGATGCGGTTTTTCCCGCCAGACAGCGAGAACTGACTCAGCTGCAACCGTCGACGGGATTACATTCGTATTCGACAGATTGTCTCTTTTCCTTTTATATATATATCCAAGATTACCCGCACCCTCCTCCAGAAGAATCTGCCTGTCATCATTCGATTTTAAGTCGCGGAAATCTACCGGGCTCTGACTGTTCGTCGCATACGTAATATCCTGGATCACATCCTCGCCATCCCCCACTTCATACAGACGAACCAATATATATATCTGGGAGAAATCAATCTCCGGATGCTCCTTTAATGTCTGATGAATAATCTTGCATGTCTGTCCCCCGTTAATGATCTGAAGCCGGTTAATCCTCACAATCCAATCCCTCTCCTGCAATCCGTTGTAGCTGAACTTCTCACAGGTCATCGTTACTCCATTATTGAAAAAGAAAAAATTCGGCCGCTTCTCATCACTTAACAAAGTGCGTACAATACCATCATTTACCGTATTTTTCCCCAGATATCTTCTGATATTCTTTTCAAGCAGGCGGTCTCCATATCTTTCCATCAATTCATAGATCTCCTTCACCGAGGCACGGCCCAGGATGACCCGCTTATAGTTAAAATCCTCCTGAACCCCCTTCCCGCTTAGTGAAAGCTGCGTATGAATCGGATCTGTCCGTCTGATATAGCCGATGATATCCGTATGGCAGAAATGCAGGAACCGTACCTGTTCCTGTCCTTTGAACGCATAGTCTATATGATTCTGACCGTCTTTATTCCATGTAAGACCGTTATTCAACATTACAAATGTAACATACGGGATCTGTCCATCCAGAATAAAGGAGCGTATCTCATCTACCTTCCGTCTGCTCTTGGGGTTCAGTTCTATCTCTGCCGACGGGTCGAATACACATCTGACCGTATTGACAGCCTTTTCAACCGCATTTGCAGGAAAATTACTGTCCTTCTCCAGATTCCGCGTATACTTTGACTGAAAAAGAACTACGTTGAGCTGGGCATCCTGCGCTTCCACGATATAAGCCGCATCAAAGCCTCCGTCGTTCCCGCCGTCCGTAATAAACTGTTCCGCCTCAGCAATATCTATATCCAGATATGCGGCTACTCCCAGAAGCAGAAATGCTTTGGAACGTCTTCTCTCCGGATCATCTTTTGCAAAAATACCAGGATTATCTTCTATGATCTTATTCACCCTCTGGTCAATGATCTGCTTTGCAATATCCATGCTCATCACCTGCCATATCTTTTTATCCCTTTTTGTTACGCTTTATTATAGCCTATCCCGGTAATGAATACAACTGCTAAGTATTCCATGCATCGTTCATATCCTAAAGAAGGCTGCTGCAAGATACATAAATCTGCAAGGTATGGTGTAATTATCACCGGCATTACACCATATCATGCAGATCTGTCATCGTACAGCAGCCTTACTTCATTCGTCGGGATGAGACTGTTGCTAAATATCTGTTATACATACAAATATTCATATCTTATGCATAAGCCGTATTTTGCATAATCCCTCATCCTTATGCCCTCATCGCACCGTCTACAGACAGAACCTCTCCTGTCACATAGCTTGCCATATCGCTTGCCAGGAACAAGAACGCATTCGCGATATCCTCCGGCTCGCCGATCCTGCGAAGCGGGATTGCACCAATCATCGGTTGAATCATCTGTTCCGGCAGCGCCGCAACCATATCTGTCTTCGTGATTCCGGGAGCGACAGCATTTACACGGATATTGCTTGGCCCAAGCTCTCTGGCAAGGGATAATGTCATACCGTTAACCGCAAACTTACTGGTCGGATATGCCACGCCGCCCGGCTGCCCGGAGATGCTGACCATGGAGCTTGTGTTCAGGATGCATCCTCCGCCCTGCTCTCTCATAATTGTAACCGTCGGCTGAATCGTATTGAACAACGCATTGACATTCAGCTTCATAACCTTCTCAAACTGCCCCTCTGCATAATTCTCAACCTTCGTGCTGTCAGAGATCCCGGCGTTATTCACCAGAACATCTATCCTTCCAAACTGCTCCTTTATCTTCTGAATCGCATCCTTCACAGCGCAGGCGTCTGAAAGGTCCGGGCAATCCCCTGCAACTTCCCAGTCTGCATTCTCCTCCTTTAGTGAAGAAAGAGCCTTATCCACCGTCTCCTGTCTGGATCCGAACAGCACAACCTTCGCGCCATTCTCCAGGTATTTCTTCACAATCGCATAGCCGATTCCTCTCGTGCCGCCTGTAACCACCGCAACTTTACCTTTTAACATGTCTGTTCCTCCTGTTCTGTCCTGCCTGAATCATGCCAGGCTTTGATTCGGACAATTTTTTTAATAATGAAATATTATACACCTTTTGCGCTCAGTTGAACATATTTTAAAAATATTTTTTCTGCAGAGTATTGTCTCTGCCTTCCTCATGTGGTATACTCTGTGCAGGATTCTAAAAGGTGTTCATCTTTTATTTTCTATCCGGCATTTCGCCGGGATTACTCGTTAACGATTTTATCTGACATATGTTTTGACAATACAGAACTGTTTTGTTACCTGACAATTCGCATTTTTACAATGCAGAGCCATTTTGTTACCTGATAATTCGACTGAGTAAGATTTTTGATTTAACTGGCAGATAACTCTGTATTTCAAAACGATATTATGCTAATATGAAGGAGGAATGATATGAAAAACAAGATTGTATGGTCACTGTTAACCCTGCCCAGAAGATTTCGTGCCAGGCGCTCCTATAAGGACCGTTTGTTCCGGACCATTTTTCGTGATAAGAAGGAACTGCTTTCCTTATATAATGCGATAAACGGAACGCACTATACCAACCCGGATCATCTGGAAGTCCGAACGCTGGAAGACGCGGTCTATCTGGGATATAAGAATGACTTGTCCTTTTTGATCAGCAATACACTGAATCTATATGAACATCAGTCGACGAATAACCCGAATATGCCGCTGAGAGGCCTGATTTATTTTACCGATATGCTGAAGGCATATGTTGAAGAAAAAGGTTATAATATCTATAGTTCCAAGTTGATTCCTCTGCCGGTGCCTCTGTATATCGTGTTCTACAACGGCACTGACGAGAAGCCGGACAAGACAGAATGGAAGCTGTCCGACGCTTTTGCGGATTCCATGAGGGATGAGGCCGCATTAGAGTGTACGGCAGTCGTTCTGAACATCAACGAAGGACATAATCAAGCTCTCATGGAGAAATGCAGGAGTCTGGAAGGGTATTCCTATTTTGTCGCCTGCGTCAGAAGAAATCTGGAATGGGGTGTTGAACTGGATGAAGCGATTGACCATGCCATTGACGAATGCATTGAGAATGACAAGATTGCCGATATTCTGGTGAAAAACAGAGCGGAGGTTAAGAACATGTTATTGACGGATTTTGATGAAAAGAAATATCGCAAGATGCTGATTCGGGATTCCAGAGCCGAAGGGCTCGCCATAGGTAGATCCGAGGGCAAATCCGAAGCAACTGCAACGCTTAATGAATTGAATAAACGTCTGTTTGAAGATGGACGATTAGATGATCTGAACCGCTCCTGGAACGACCCGGATTTTCAGGAACAGCTACTGAAAGAATATAAACTTCATCGTTAGAGAATCATGTTTTACCAACCATCTTCCGAAAGGTGTTCTTAATTCTATTATGAACTTCTCGGAAGATGGCGTTACTTCTTTAAATATCTTGAAATTCTTTTAATATATTCTACCTACTTTATTACCATTTTCTATCCGGCAGATCTCTGGAATTACTCGTTAATTATTTTATTTGACTTATGTCTATGTGTATCTAATTTATAATGTTTTATTAATGCATCACGATTATGACCTTTAATCCTATTTTAATTTATTGATATAACAGACAGATAACTCTGTATTTCAAAACGATATTATGTTAATATGAAGGAGGAAAGATATGAAAAACAAGATTGTATGGTCACTGTTAACCTTGCCCAGAAGATTTCGTGCCAGACGCTCCTATAAGGACCGCTTGTTCCGGACCATTTTTCGTGATAAGAAGGAACTGCTTTCCTTATATAATGCGA
>CAMSTW010000046.1 GCA_947063855.1 uncultured Dorea sp. | reverse complement strand
TGATCATCCCCTGGTTGAACAGCTTCTGGAACGGCTCGTCAAAATCAATAGCCCCGATGTCGCACAGGAACTTGGTGTAGAAACGAGAATACAGAAGGTGAAGCACGGCATGCTCCACGCCGCCGATATACATATCAACCGGAAGCAGGGTGTCTGCCTTCTCTCTGGAAACCAGCTCCTTGTCGTTATGATTGTCCACATACCTAAGAAAATACCAGGAAGATCCTGCCCACTGAGGCATGGTATTGGTCTCGCGCTTTGCGTCTTTGCCACATACCGGACACTTGCAGTTCACCCATTCCTCAATGCCCGCAAGCGGCGACTCACCGGTTCCTGTCGGCTCGTAGGATTCTACCTCCGGCAGACGAAGCGGCAGTTCTTCTTCCGGTACAGGTACATTGCCGCAGTCCGGACAATGTACGATCGGAATCGGCTCGCCCCAGTAACGCTGACGGGAGAACACCCAGTCGCGCAGCTTATAGTTCACAGTGGCACGTCCGATGCCCCTCTCTTCGATAATATGAGGCGCTTCCTTCTTAAGGACTGCAGACTCCATCCCGTTCCACTCGCCGGAATTGATCATGGTTCCGCTGGCTTCCGTATATGCTTCCGTCATATGCTCGATCGCCTGACCGTCCTTTGCGATTACCTGCACGATCGGGATACCGAACTTGGTCGCGAACTCGAAATCGCGGTCGTCATGGGCCGGTACGCACATGATGGCTCCCGTACCATAGTCGGCAAGTACATAATCCGACAGCCAGATCGGCGTCTTCTCCCCGTTCAGCGGATTGATCGCATAGCTTCCGGTGAAGACTCCGGTCTTCTCTTTATCCTGCATACGGTCTACATTGGACTTCATGGAAGCCTCGAAGATATACTTCTCTACCGCCTCCCTGGTCTCATCCGTGGCAAGGCTCTTCGCCAGCTCATGCTCCGGCGCAAGTACCATGAAGGTCGCGCCGTATAAGGTATCCGGCCTTGTGGTATAGACCGTGATCTTCTCATCTCTTCCGTCTACGGGGAAATCTACTTCTGCGCCGTAGGATTTGCCGATCCAGTCTGACTGCATCTTCTTAACCTTCTCCGGCCAGTCAAGCTTGTCAAGGTCGTTGAGCAGGCGCTCCGCATACGCCGTGATCTTGAGCATCCACTGGCGCAGGTTCTTCTTCGTCACTTCCGCGCCGCAGCGTTCGCACTTGCCGTTCACTACTTCTTCGTTGGCAAGTCCGGTCTTACAGGAGGGACACCAGTTGATGGGAAATTCCTTCTCATAGGCAAGTCCTTCCTTGAACATCTTCACGAAGATCCACTGGGTCCACTTATAGAACTCCGGATCCGTAGTATTCACTTCCCGGTCCCAGTCATAGAGGGCTGCGATCTCATTGATCTGCTTCTTGATATTCTTCACGTTCTCCGCTGTGGAGATCGCCGGATGCACGCCCATCTTGATGGCATAATTCTCAGCCGGAAGGCCGAAAGCGTCCCATCCCATCGGATGGATGATATAATATCCCTGCTGCAGCTTATATCTGCTCCACACGTCAGAGATCACATAGCCTCTCCAGTGTCCCACATGAAGCCCGTTGCCTGACGGATATGGGAACATATCCAGACAGTAATACTTCTTACGCTCCCTGCCGTTTTCATCCACCTTGACGTTGACCGGGTTCTTCTCCCAGTTCTCACGCCACTTCTTCTCGACCGCCTTATGGTTATAAGGTATCTTAGACATATTGAATCTCCTCTCTTTCCCGGACGCATGACCTTCCATGCTCCGCATTCTCAAACAATCAGTCAATTTCATACAGGTACTGCCCTCCGGCATTCATCCGGCAGCAACCGGCGTATCCTTATACCGTCACAGTACCCAAAAAGCCTTCTCATCTCCAAAGAGACGAAAAGGCTTGCATTTCGCGGTACCACTCTTCTTCATCCTCATATCTGCCGCATATATACTGAATCTATACTGCAAATATCAGACGCACTCATCCGCTTCTATAACGGGAAGACCCGCTTCCGTCTACGATACAGTACCCTGCCGTTACACCGTAACCGCCGCTCTCCCCTGTAACAGAATCCGGAGAAAAACATCCCTGTCACGCGGCACTGTCTTTCAACAGAAGGACTCCAAGGCGAGTTGGGAGATTACGCTGCTGCCTTGCACCGTCCGGCAGCTCTCTGGAAACGATACTCTCTTAATACTCCTCTTCATCGTCTCTGCAATATTTCCTACTTATTATATGAAGAATGCTAAAATAAGTCAAGTATTATTTTTCTTAGACAAAACTCACAATTTTAGTTGTTCCTGCGCTCTCTTTCGTGTATAATATACTGTAAGCAGATGAAACTGATGTTTTCAGTAAAATATGATACATAAAGGAGAGGTTTACCATGGTAAATTTATTAACTGGCCCTAAAGGCAGCGGCAAGACACAGCAGATGATCGAACTTGCGAACAAGAAGGCAAAGGAATGCAAAGGCAACGTAGTCTTCATCAAGAAGACTCACAGGGACACTGCCAGTGTCACTTTTGATATCCGTACCATCTGTATGGATGATTTCACCTCAATTACCAATACTGACGAATACATCGGATTCCTGTACGGTATGTACAGCTCCAACCATGATGTTGAGTGTATATTTATCGACGGACTTATGAAGCATGCAGATATCTCCCTGGAGAATGTGCCTGATTTCATCACAAGGCTCAAGAAGATCTCCGCAGAATGCGGCATTGAGTTCTTTGTTAGCCTCAGCGCTACCAAGGCAGATCTGGCTTCGATTGACGGAGACGGCTGCAGTTATCTGAACTAAGTACATACTAGACTTATCCAATATGGGGGAACCGGCATTGGCCGGCGCCCCCTTTTTACTGTAAAATTACAGCCGCCACAAAACCTGTTCAAAATAATTTCATCATCTTATTATTGATTTCACTTTCCGATCTTCAGCGACATCACCAGATTCGCCCTCTCATCTTCCTTATATTCCAGAGAGACCTCCTGACCTTCCTCACACCGGATCACATCAATGAATTCAACCACGGATATATCGAAGATATCCTCCGAGCCTTCTATCATGACATAATAATGAGAAGTCCCGTCTACAACTGCCTGGGCAATCTTCGTGATTGTTCCGGTAATCTTCTTAACTTCTCTGGTATCCTTCTCTGCTTCCTTCACGCCGTTGCTCAGCAGAAGCTCCAGATAATTCTCCTCACACTGGCTGACACTGTCTCCAATAGCCACAATCTGGTACTTCTGTACATTGACCATGGCGTACTTCTTCACCAGGCCCGCATCATCCTTAAGGGCGATAAAATAAGTCGGTTCGTCCGAGATATTCAACAGCAGCGGAAATGTGGCCTTGTATTTCAAGTTCTGCACCTGTCCCTCCGCCGACGACATGGCAGACGCCTCCGTCGCGCCCTCAACCTTGTAGTATTTGGTCTCCATGGTCCTCTGATTCGACAGTACAAAACCAACGTTCGACTGGTCGCCGTTCACAGAAGTCACGCCCGTATACATCCACACGTCATCCTCAAGCGCCAGATAATTATAGCCGTCCGTAGTCTCAAGACAGTCCTTCTGGCTTAAGACACTGTTGAAGAATCCGTGCTTCAGGGTCCCGTAATAGTCAAACAGCCTCACCAGCAGATCCGCAGAATACGCCCGGTCTACCCACTCCGGAACATTCTTGATGTCGTAAGTCTTCATATCGCCGGTGATCGCATTGCATAATACCACTTTGCCCACCGTCTCCCCGCCGAATAATCCGATGTTAAACTTCTTCACCGGAGCAATCCAGTACGGAATCCCGCTGTCGTCAATCTCAAAGCTTAATTCGCCATAGATAAAGGTCGGATGCGCAAACCGCAGATGCCGGTAGATATTCCGGTTCAGATGTTCGCTCGTCGTATACTTGATCCCTTCCTCAAGCTTCACCAGCTCTGTAGTCTGCGTCGCCATATTGATCCGGATATATGCCGGGATCCCACTCTTACGGTTGGTAAACCACTTGATCAGGTTCGCGTACCGCAGAGGCGACACCCTGACCGGATTATCCTGATAATTGATCTGACTGTAGATGCTGTCTACCTCAAACTGGGACACCATGTCTACCATGCTTCCCATCTTACGGTCGCCAAGGATCTCCGCCGTATCCTTGTCAAGAAGCGGAATCTTGTCAAAGGAAAGCTCTTCTACATCCTCTGTAAATTCTCCTTCTTTCACCGTAAGCAGCTTCTGGTATTTCTTGGCATTGATGATTGGCGACGACAGCAGGGATCCTGACAGGTATATCACTCCCAGTCCCAGAATCACCACGCCAAAGCCCTTCATTACCTTGCTCTGCTTCCATTCATTTCTTCCAAACCGCTTACGTACCGCATAGACAACCGCCAGCGCCGCCACCAGAAATACAACAAAAAACCATGTATCTGATGAATGGATATTAAATGCAGGCAGCGCCGCATAATAATATCCGCCCGCAGCTACGATCAATGCCAGTATAATCAATAATTTCTTCTTAATATTCATATAATCTCCTTACTTTTTATATAACCTTACGTGTGGGTTATACTAGAACTTCCGGTTCCAGGCCGACGCCGTGAACAGCATCAGGAACGGGAAGATCTCAAGCCTCCCTGCCAGCATGTCGAAACAGAACACCAGCTTCGACAGCGGCGAGAAATGTGCGAAGTTACCATTTGGCCCCACTGCCTCTATCCCCGGCCCGATATTATTCAGCGTAGTCAAGACCGAACTGAATGTCGTGCCAAAATCCATATTATCTATAGACACCAGCAGAACCGAGCCTGCGATGATTCCTATATAGGCCATCAGATAGATGTACAGATTCGTCAATACATCCGTATCCACTTTCTTTCCGTTCATCCGGATGATATTGACCGCCTTGGGATGCACCATCTGCGTGATCCCGCGCTTAACACACTTTATCATCATCATGAAACGCGCAACCTTCATGCCGCCTCCCGTAGAGGAGGCGCTGGCGCCTATGATCATCAAAAGCAAGAGCACACACTGGGAAAACATGGGCCAGTGCGTATAATCTGCCGTAGCATACCCTGTTGTCGTTATGATAGATGCAACCTGGAAGATTGCGTATCTGAACGCCTTAAACGGACTTACATACAGATGATTCGTATTCAGCGTAATCAGCACAGAGGCCGTCAAGATCAACAACAAGTAAGTCTTCAGCTCCTCGTTCTTCCAGACGGGTTTCCAGTCTCTCATCAGAAGGAAAAAGTACAGGTTAAAATTCACGCCGAACAGTATCATAAATACGGTGATCACGCCGTCAATATACGCGCTGTCATAATAACCCACACTCGCCGAATAATTGGCAAATCCACCGGTTCCCGCCGTGCCGAAGGAAAAGATCAGGCTGTCGAACAGGTTCAGCCCTCCAAGCAGCAGAAGGATCACTTCAATCGCCGTCATCCCAAAATACATCCCGTAGAGGATCCGGGCCGTTGACATCGTCTTGGGCACCAGCTTATCCTTCTCCGGCCCCGGCACCTCCGCACGCATCAGATACATCGTGTTCTTCTTATCCAGCGTCGTGAGCACCAGTACGAACACCAGCACTCCCATACCGCCGATCCAGTGCGTGAAGCTTCTCCAGAACAGCATTCCCTGGGGCAGAGCCTCAATATTCTCAAGAACTGTCGACCCTGTTGTCGTAAAACCTGAAACGGTCTCAAAAAATGCATCCAGATAATCCGGAATACTCCCTGAGAGCGAGAATGGCAGCGCACCGAACAATGACCACAAAATCCATGCACTCGCTACAATAATCATGCCCTCTTTCCCGTAGATATTCCTGTTGTCCGGCTTCTTCACTCCCAGTAACAAAAAAATCGCCCCTGCAATCCCCGCAGGAATCAGGAAAAATACACCGCTAAATTCCCGGTAGATCAGGGATACCAGCGCCGGAAGCAAGAGCAGAACCGCCTCCACTCCCAGCATCTTCCCCAGGATATACCGTATCATCTTCGTATTCATAATCTGCTTTTACGTCTCCCCTATGCAAGTATGTCTGTAAATTTATCAATAATATGCTCTTTGGTAACTACAATCACGCTGTCTCCGGCCTCTATATGGTCGTCGCCGCCCGGAATGATGATCTTACGCTGTCTTCCGATACACGCAATCAGATGGTTCGACTTGGTCGGCAGGTTCTTAAGCGGAATATTGGTATAACTGCATTCCTTTCTGATGATAAATTCCATCGCCTCCACTTTACCGCCAAGTAATCGGTAGATCGTCTCCACACCGTCGTTGCTGAAGGAATTCTTCATCGCCCTTACATAATTCACGATCTCATCAGCCGCGGCGCTCTTCACGGAGACAATACTGTCAATCCCAAGGCCTTCCACCATCTGTGCCCGGGAATCCTCATTCACCTTGGCAACAATCTTTTCCACGCCCTGGGCCTTCGCAAACAATGACATGATGATATTCTCCTCATCCATACCAGTCAATGCAACCACCGCGTCCGTATCCTGGATCCCTTCTTCTATCAGCAGATCATGGTCTGCCGCGTCTCCCTGAATAATCGTAGCCTTGGGAAGCGCCTCGCACAGATACTCGCACTTCTGCTCATTCTTCTCGATAATCTTCACCTGCATCCCTGCCTCAAGAAGCTGCCTTGTAAGGTAGAAACACAGATTCCCCCCGCCGCAGATAAGCACCCTCTTGATCTTGGTGTTCTTGCGCCCCAGCGACTTGAAAAACGATCTGAGGTTCTGATGTCCTGCCGCTATATGCAGCCGGTCATCCTCCTGCAATACAAAATCTCCGTCCGGGATAAATACCGCGCTGCCTCTCTTGACCGCACAGACCAGGATATTCATACGGAACTTCTGGTCAATCGCCGCCAGAGACAGCCCCGCCAGCGGACTTCCCGGCTTCAGGACATGCTCTACCAGCTCCACCCTGCCCTTCATGAAGGTCTCCACCTTGCTCGCCTCCGGGAACAGCAGAACCCTCGCAATTTCATTGGCCGCCGACAATTCAGGATTGACCGCCATACTCAGATGCAGGTCTTCCTTAAAGAAATCAATCTGCCGGTAATAGACCGGATTACGTACTCTTGCTATGGTATGCTTCGCCCCCAGCCGCTTGGCCAGCAGACAGCATAACATGTTCATCTCATCCATGGAAGCGCAGGCAATCACCAGATCCGCCCTTGCCACATCCGCCTGCTTCTGTATCTCAATATCCGCGCCGTTACCCGGGATACAGAAGATATCAAGCTGGTTCACCGCCTCCTTTAGTTTCCCCGCATTCTGATCAATTAAAACAATATCATAGTCCTCTTCTGATAACTGGGCTGTCAGCTTATGCCCGACCTTACCGTCACCAATAATTACTATCTTCATTTCTTTGATCCTCATCCATATCTCTCTTGTATTTGCCATGTCAAGCTCATTCAGCCCTTACTCCACATGGCAAAAGAGATTATAGCACTTTTGCTATAAGAAAAAAAGCCCTTACGGGCTTTTCTTCTATATCTTAAGTATTTCGTAATCTTTGTCCTGCTTTTCACGCCGTCATAACACAAAAGCCTTTGTATTACTCTTCCGCGGCCCTCTTCGCGATCTCTGCTTCCTGTACATCGGACGGAGCCTGCTCATAGCGTGCAAACTCATAGGAATAGGTGCCTCTTCCGCCCGTCATGGAACGCAATACCGTACAGTATCCGAATACGCCTGTCATCGGAATATCCGCCACAATCTCCTGGAATCCGCCCGCGATCGGGTTCATACCCAGCACACGGCCGCGTCTCTTATTCAGATCGCCCATGACGTCTCCGGTGTAATCATCCGGAACCACAACCTTGATAGAAGCAATCGGCTCCAGAAGAACCGGGCCGGCTTCCATGAAGCCCTTCTTGAACGCCTGGATCGTCGCAGTCTTGAACGCCATCTCAGAGGAATCCACCGGATGATAGGATCCGTCGTAAAGCGTCGCCTTCACGCCCACTACCGGATATCCCGCCAGAGGTCCCTTAATGACGGATTCCTGAAGTCCCTTCTCCACTGCCGGGAAGTAGTTCTTCGGAACCGCGCCTCCGACTACCGTCTCTTCGAAGATATAAGGCGTATCCAGGTCGCCGGAAGATGCAAACTTCATCTTAACATGACCATACTGGCCATGACCGCCGGACTGCTTCTTATACTTGGTGTCCACGTCAGAATTCTTCCGGATCGTCTCGCGGAAGGCAACCTTCGGCGTCTCTAATGTAACTTCACACTTGTATCTCTCTAACAGCTTGCTTACCGCAATCTCAAGATGCTGGTCGCCCATACCATAGATCAGTGTCTGACGGTTCTCACTGTCATTCACCGCCTTCAGAGTGATGTCTTCTGCCATCATCTTCTGAAGCGCCTGGGAAACCTTATCTTCATCCCCCTTATTCTTCGTCACATACTTCATATATGTATACGGCTTGGAATACTCCGTCTTGCCAAAGAGTACCGGCGTAGCCTTCGCAGACAGTGTGTCCCCGGTCTTGGTATTCGCAAGCTTCGCAATCGCCCCGATATCACCGGCGAACAACTCCTTCACTTCTACCGGCTTATTTCCCACCATCGTGTAGATCTTGCCAAGCTTCTCGTCGGTCTCTGTATCTGCATTATAGAGCGTATCCTCGCCCTTCAGTACGCCGGAGCATACCTTGACGAAGGAATACTTACCGATGAACGGATCTACCATCGTCTTGAATACATATGCGGACTTTGCCTTCGCGAAATCATAATTCGCCTCGTAGATCTCGTTGGTTTTACGGTTGATGCCTGCACATTCTCTCCAGTCCGGACTTGGGAAGAATCTTACGATATCTGACAGAAGATTCGCAACGCCCTGGGCCTGTACGTTCGACCCCATGGCAACCGGAACGATCCTGCCTTCCATAACCTCGGTACGCATCGCCGCACGGATCTCTTCTACAGAGAATTCCTCTCCCGCAAAATAACGCTCCATGTACTCGTCGCTGATCTCTGCCACTGCTTCCAGAAGCTTCTCACGGTAGCTCTCAAGGTTCGGCTTACAATAATCCGGAATCTCGCATTCCTCTCTCTGTCCGATGCCGGTATAACGTCTGCCGGCGTTCTTGATGACATTGACATAGCCAACCAGCTTCTCATTCTCTCTGATCGGCTGGAAATGAGGTGCGATCACCTTGCCGTATCTGTCGTTCAGATCCTCTACTACCTGACGGAAGCTGGCGTCGTCTACATCCATCTCCGTCACATAGATCATACGCGGCAGGTTATACTTATCGCACAGCTCCCACGCCTTCTCTGTCCCGACTTCCACGCCGGCCTTGCCGGATACTACGATCACCGCCGCGTCTGCCGCGCTGACAGCCTCCTCGACCTCGCCCACAAAATCGAAATATCCCGGAGTATCAAGGACGTTGATCTTCGCCTTCTCCCATTCGATCGGTATCAGTGTCGTGCTGATTGAAAATTCTCTCTTCTGCTCCTCTTTATCGAAATCACTGATCGTATTGTGGTCTGTGATCTTCCCCATACGGTTCGTCGCTCCTGATACATAAGCCATCGCTTCAACAAGGCTTGTCTTGCCGCTCCCCCCATGTCCTAAGAGAACTACGTTCCTGATCTCATCAGTTCTGTAAACCTTCATATTTTCGGTGCCTCCTTATTCTTGGTAAAATCTCATGTTTACATTGTACTAAAAAAATCAGGGTATTACAACTCTTTTATGCAGGATTTACAATTTAATTGCAAATGCTTCTTCACTTTAAAGTATCATAGTATTGACAAACCGGCTTGTCAGGCGGTAGAATATACTTTACTATATTTCATACAGGAATATTTTGAAAAATAAGGAGAATCATCATGAAGCATAAGATTGGCTTTATCGGCCTGGGTCTCATCGGCGGTTCCATCGCCAGGGCAATACGGCAGTATTTCCCCGACTATGAGATCGTCGCCTTCGACAAGCATAAAGAGACCCTGGCGCTGGCGACCCAGGAATCCGTCATTGACGTGGCGGCAACTACCATCGACGACAATTTTCATCACTGCAGCTACCTCTTCCTCTGCGCTCCGGTTTCCTGTAACACGGCTTATCTTAAGCAGTTGAAGAACTATCTTCACAAGGACTGTATCCTGACGGATGTAGGAAGCGTAAAGACAAATATCCACAGAGAAGTGGAGGCTCTTGGAATCGAAGAGTATTTTATCGGCGGACATCCTATGGCCGGATCTGAGAAGAGCGGCTATGTCAATTCAAAGGCAATGCTGATCGAGAATGCATACTTCGTACTGACGCCCTCCGGGAAGGTTTCCCAGGAAAAGATAGCACGCTATACAGATTTCACGCAGTCTCTGCATGCTATTCCCGTTTTGCTGGACTACCGGGAGCATGACTATGTGACCGGGACCATCAGCCACCTGCCCCATATCATCGCCTCAAGCCTGGTCAATTTCGTGCGGGATACAGATACCAGCGATGAACTGATGAAGAATCTTGCCGCCGGAGGGTTCAAGGATATTACCCGCATCGCCTCCTCCTCCCCGACCATGTGGCAGCATATCTGCCTGAAAAATAAGGAGAATATTTCTCAGATTCTGGATGCATATATTCATTTTCTGAGTCACGCCAAAGAGATGATCGATCAGGAAGATGCACAGGGAATCTACCACATGTTCGACGCCTCCCGGAATTACCGCGACTCCATCCCGTCCTCCCTGGCCGGGCCCATCAAGAAGGCTTATGAGGTCTACTGTGATATCATCGACGAGGCAGGCGGAATCGCGGCGATTGCAACGATTCTGGCGTCCAACGGCCTGAATCTTAAGAATATCGGAATCGTGCATAACAGAGAATTTGAAGAAGGGGTTCTGCGCATAGAATTCTACGACGAAGCGTCTTCCAGGAAGGCGGCGGGGATTCTGCAGAAATTCAGGTATATTGTCTATGAGCGTTAGAAAGATTTACCCAAAAAAGAACTTAAGAGGCGAGATGACCGTGCCGGGAGACAAGTCCATCTCCCACCGCAGCATCATGTTCGGCTCCATCGCACTTGGAACCACCGTGATTACGAATTTCTTAAAAGGCGCGGACTGCCTCTCCACCATCGGATGCTTCCAGAAGATGGGCGTGGAGATTACCCAGAAGCCTGATGTCATCTATGTTCACGGCCGGGGGCTTCGGGGACTGTCAGCCCCGTCAGAGACGCTGGATGTGGGAAACAGCGGGACTACCACGCGGCTTCTGTCGGGTATCCTTGCCGGTCAACCCTTTTCCGCTGTCATGTCCGGAGATGAATCGCTCAACTCCCGCCCTATGGGACGGATCATGACGCCGCTGAACCGTATGGGAGCCCATATAACAAGCATATGCGGCAACAACTGCGCCCCCCTCCGGACAGACCCCAGTACACTTCACGGTATCCGTTACCATTCGCCGGTTGCGTCCGCCCAGGTCAAATCCGCCATTCTTCTTGCCGGACTCTATGCCGACGGCGAGACCTGTGTGACAGAACCTGCGCTCTCCCGCAATCACACGGAGCTGATGCTTGCAGGCTTCGGCGCAGACATAACCTCCTCGCTTCATGAAGACGGAAGCGCAACTGCATGCATATCCCCCTGCCAAGAGCTCTTTGGACAGGATATCTGCGTTCCGGGAGATATCTCGTCGGCTGCTTATTTTATAGCTGCGGGAATCCTCGTTCCCGGCTCAGAACTTCTCATCCGGAATGTGGGGACGAATCCTACCCGTGCCGGAATCCTCAAGGTGTGTGAGGCTATGGGGGCGGATATCACCTATCTGAATACCAGAAATATGGCGCCGGCTGCCGGACAGACAGACAACACCTCTACAGCAGGCGGACAGGCTGGCTGCTCCCATACAAGCGGACAGACTCTGACCGGCCTGCCGCAGAACACAGGCGAACCCACGGCTGACATTCTCGTCAGGCACAGTTCCCTCCATGGCGTCACTATAGAAGGAGACCTCATCCCTGCACTGATTGACGAGATCCCGGTCATCGCGGTGATGGCCGCCTGCGCGGAAGGTACGACAATCATCCGGGACGCGGCGGAATTAAAGGTGAAGGAAACCAACCGGATCGACACCGTCACAGAGAATCTCCGGGCCATGGGCGCGGACATTACGCCTACGGAAGACGGGATGATCATAGAAGGCGGCAGGCCGCTCAAGGGAGCGCAGATCAGAAGTCACCTGGATCACCGGATTGCGATGGCTTTCGCGGTTGCCGGATTGACTGCGGAAGGTGAGACGGTGATTGACAACAGCCAGTGTGTGGATGTCTCCTACCCGGAATTCTTCCAGACAATTGCGCGTATATAAGATTCTCCCTCTACTCGCCTTTCATCCTGGAAGTAAAATCCTTGATGATAGGCGGGATCTGGGACAGCATATTCTCTATGTCTTCGAACATCGTACTCTTCGTGGTCCCAAGCCTTCCGGCCTTGTTGATATGATTGATGACCTCCTGATACTGCGACTTGATCTGGTCAAAGAATCCGCACAGAACCTGAAGCGCCGATTTGGACTGGTCGATCACGCCTGAGATCTCCGTATGTACGGTTGACGCTCCTTCGGCAGACTGCGTGATCTCATCAAACATGTCGTACGTCTCCTGCACCTTGTTAAGACTCTCTCCTAACGCACTCTCAGAAGTCGTGATACTGCTGCTCAGATGGTCCGTTCCCTGTTCCACCTCCTGGATACCCGAATCTACTTCCCGGGTCAGGTTCTTGATCTCATCGGCAAGCTTCTTCACCTCTACCGCTACCACGGCGAATCCTTTTCCCTGCTCGCCTGCGCGGGCCGCCTCGATGGACGCATTGATTGCAAGGATGTTGGTCTGGTCGGCAATGGACACGATCTTATCCGTACACTGCTTGATCTTCTCCACCGCCTTCTTAAGATCCTCAAATGTCTGCTCCATCTCGTCAAAGTGAGCCGCAACCTGCTCGGAACTGTTCTTAAGTTCCTCAACTCCGCCCTGCGCACGGGCAACCGACTGTGAAATCGTCTCCTTCACCGTGATAAACTCACCGGAAACCTGTTCGATGCTTGAGAAATTCTCTCCAAATTCCAGCAGCTTTCCCTGAAAATCTTCTGCTTCTCTTACGACACTGCCAAAAGATCTGCCAATCTCGTTAAGCTCCCACAAGGAATCTACTTCCTTCTGCACCATCTCCTTATGGTAATCCTTAAGGCTCCCCATCACATGAAGCACCGGGTACAGGCTGTTCTCATTCCCGGACACTGCTTTTGTCTCTTGCTTATTCCTCTTCCAAAACATATCTCTTCCCCCTTACTCAAATACCACGCAGGTCATGGACTGATTCACAAACCGGTTATTATAGTGCTCCCCGTATCCGACAAACCCTGCATGATTCCCCAGTCTTCCCATATCATTCAGATAATCCTGCATATAATTGTTCTGTGTAAACAGAAGATACCGGAAAAGACAGTTGACGGAGAAGACTGCCGAGATCTTCGGAAAATCTCTCTGGATCATGGAGATCGTATCCTTTACAATCGCGCGGTAGTCCCCCAGCTCCAGCAGAACCAGGACATCTGAGTCATTGACCTGCCGAAAGCATGTCAGTGCATTCCCGCTCACCTCTTTGATCGACACGATACAGGTATCGTCCCCGTTCAGTTTGCCAAAAGGATTCTGGAAGGTCCGGGTTGTAATCTCCTGCTCGGTCACATGGAGAATATCCTGATAGACCTGCTTTGCCGGTCTTCCGTTCAGAGAACCGATCACATAATTGGCCTTGTCAGTCTCCGACGCGATAAAGCGATAGTTCTTCATCTGGTGATAGATATTCTCCTTATACGCCTTAACCTTGCCGCCCAGATTCTTCACGACCGCATAAGCCACCGCGTCTTCGTAAATTCTGCCGTTGGCAGAGACCTTGCCTGCGTCACCGGTCCCTCCTACCAGAGAGATATCCCTGCGCTTCAATACGGAGTAGATCGTAGTCAGTACACAGGCATCATTCCCGGAGCACAGATCAATACAGATGGTATCATTGTGAGAACCTTTCACGCTGTTCACGTCACGTTCCAGCCGGTCGATATACTTCACCGGCATAACCGACACTTCCTCCAGTACATTCGCCGCCACCACAACGCCTTCTGTAAATGCAACGACGCCGACCCCCTTCTCCACTACCTTCGTATCGTAACTCATACCGATACATCCGATACTGGGCACTCCCGGATAGAGCTCTTCCAATTCCCTTACATGTGCTTCAAACTGATCTCCGTTCGAGAACAGCATAAGAAACTGCGGTCTGCTGATTCCACTGACAGCCTCTTTCAGATTCCCGCTCTGGCTTTTTCCAAATATCTGCTTCATTATGTAATCCTCTTTCTATGCTTAACTTTTATTTATATCACAGGAGCTTCAGGCAATTCCCTTTTTCTCCATATGGAATAAAACGTGACTTTATTATATGAGAATACATATGCCACGTCAATCCTGTTTTTGTTAATTATTTGCTTATTATTTCGTCAATAATACTTCACATTCACATTCTTCCCCAGGTTCTGCGCGCATTCCTTCAACTGCTCCACCAGATTCATCCTGACGCTTAAGTCAAACGGCAGGTTCGAATTCTTATGCGCCACATTCATCGCTTTTCCTACAAAAAGATTAAGCTGTGTACATTCCTCTATGATCAGCTTCGCAAGCTTTGCCGCTCCGTTATCCGCATCCAGTTCGTCGAAGAACGCTTCGTCGAATTCATCCTGTTCATACCGCTTCAGCAATCCCAGGGATTTTCCAATCGTCAGAACGCCTTCCGTCACAAGATCCAGACCATCAATCGCTGCAGTCGGCGGTACGGTCGGATCCGCATAGTTCACGGAAGTTACAATCTCTCTCTTCAATACCCTTGACGTGATATTGGCGCTGGTGCCTCCGCAGACTACCTTCTTGCCTTCCTGCTTCATGAAATCCCGGACCACTCTCTCATCGTCTTCCTTATGAGTCGGCGGACCGGTAAATATATTGATAATCCGCCGCTCGATCACTCTTGCCACGGCAACGGTCGTATCATCTCCGGGCTTGTTGCCGTACAGATCGTCGCACAGCTGGCTTAACATCGCGGCAAGCCGGGAAGCCGACAAGGTCTGCTTCGTACATTTGAGCGCATAATCCGCCATATCCTCCCAGGTCCAGCCAAGGTTCATAAGCTCTCCCTCGCCCGCCCAGATCACCCCGTCGCTCATCAGCACGAAACAGTCCTTAAGCTTCACCTTAAAGCGGTATTCCCGGATATTCTTCCCCTCGACCATCCGCTCCTGATATGGATAATTCACAATCTTTCCGTCCCTTACAAAGATACACAAGGGGTTGTCAAATTCTACCAGATATGCCTCTCCGTCATGGAAGATCTGCAGAATGCTGAACGTGGCATAGGCCACTTCTCTGACCTTGCAGACCGGCAGCGTCTTCGCAATCGTCTCGACACAGGACTCTATCTTCGCCCCTTCCAGAAACATCGTCCCCAGGATCTTCGAAGTCAGCGTCGCCAGGATGTTCGCCTTTACGCCGCTCCCCATCCCGTCCGCCAGTATCACAATCTCCGAATCTTTCGTCTTGAGCACTTCAACCTTGTCGCCGCACAGCTCTTCTCCATGTTTATTCAGGCTCTTCCAGGATATATCCACACTCACGCTCATAACAATCATCCATTCCTTTCCAACCGTGTCTCTCATCCATGCTTTCAGATCCTCCGCACAGTCCTCATCCCTTAAGCGTCCGACTTCCCATACTGTCAGAAGTCCGACTCACGGACTGACTCACTCTTCCTCTTCAAATAAAATAGAATCCCGAAGCCTTGAAAGAGTCACCTTCGTCTCTGCCGTCGTCTCTCCTAATAATCCGGCGATCTCCTGGGCAACCATCATCTGCTTGTCAATGACCTTCTGCGCCATCTCTACCGTCTCCATCTTCAGATTATAATGCTGCTCCTTCGCCTTCTCTTCCTTCGTGATATCCTGATAGGTCACAAGGACAGATTCCAGGCTGTCGATATAGATGATCGTCTCTACCACTTTAAGCTTCACCGTATCCAGACTCATCTTCTTGTGGATGATCTGCTGCCTGGAAGCGAGCACCTCCGCAATATCCTTATCATCGATAAACTCAAAGATATAACGCTCCAGGGCTTCCTCCCGCGATACTCCAAGCATCTCCATCGCCTTCCTGTTACACTCACGGATCCGCATATCTTTGTCAATAATCATAATCATGCTGGGCGTCACATCCATGACGATATTGGACATAGACTCTGCCTGCGCAAGCGCATACGGAAGGCACATGCCGATCTCCGCCTTCTTCTGGAATACCGCCGCCGCCTTCGCTCGGCAGGTCGCGTATCCGCAGGCGCCGCAGTTCAACTCATCCTCTCTGGTATACTTGCCCATGGCGTGCAGAACCTCCTGCATCTCCTGGTCGGTCGGCTGTCTGTCCACCACGCGGCGGTCTGTAAACACCTTATGCAGGTCAAGGGCGCTGCCGTCAATCTCCGACGCCTCTTCTCTGTGTTTCACCTGCTTCTCAATATCCATCTTCGCACAGACCAAAGACTGCCGCCACTTATCCGAGGCCGGTCCCTTGATGCAGCCGCCCTCACAGACATTTACCTCAAAGAAACAATCCTGTATCCCGCCCTTTTCTAATTCTTCGAACAATTCCATACAATTCTTAAGCCCGTCAATATGTACCTTATAATAACGGTCCTCCGCCGTGCCTGCAAGAACCGACTGGATCACCCCGCCGCTGATGGGATAGAGCTGATTCACCTTCGGGCTTGGATTGCCAACCGGCTGATCCTCACACTGGTGGATATCGATTCCTTCCGCCTTCCACCACCTTGCAATCTCTTCGAAGGTCAGGATCGCGTCAATCGCCCCTCTCACACGCTCATCCCCGATAGCCTCTTCCTTCTTCGCGATACACGGACCTAAGAATACCACCTTCACATCCTCCCCGTAGATACTCTTGATCAGCCTGCCATGCGCCACCATCGGAGATACTACCGGGGCCATCTGGGATACCAGAGACGGGTAATACTTCTCGATCAGGTCATTGACGCTGGGACAACAGGTGGAGATGATGTTCGTCATCTGCCCTTCCCTAAGAAGCCTGCCGTATTCCCCCGTGACAAGCGCCGCGCCTTCTGCAGTCTCCCGCACTTCGCAGAATCCAAGCCTCTTTAACGCATCCACTACCTGGCCCGGCGTGTCGTATTCCAGAACCCCCAGATAAGACGGTGCGATGGAGATGACAACCTTCATCCCCTGCCTTAAATACCCCTTCACCCGGTCCATATCGCTTGCAAATGTCTTCGCATTCTGCGGGCAGACCTCCAGACAGTGTCCGCAGTTAATACAGTGATCCTTCATGATGTGCGCCTGCTCGTGCTCTACCGAGATTGCCTTCACCTCACAGTTGCGCACACACTTGTAACAGTGCCTGCAGCTTGCGTCCCTAAAATCAATTACACGCATCTTCTCTTCTCCCTCCCTGACCTGTATCATACTTATCTGTCAAATGGTGCTCTATACAATATTGATTAACATTATCATAGACTTCTAATGCACCTTCCGCACAATTCTCCATAATCCAGATTAATTTCTTCTGATGCATCTCTCTGTTAAAATAATCGTGTGTAATCTCGTTCCGTAAAAGCAATTCCTTTAGAAACAATTCAGAAGCTTCTGTTTCAGGGAAATCAAACGTATCATAACTATTTATACAATATCTGAGAGACTGTCCACCCCGGTAAGTCTCTTCTTCTTTTCTCATAAAAATAATCAAATCTTTAAACACCTGCACAAAATCATTTAATTTAGCAGTGACTATATCCATACAATCCATTTGTACATCCACATCTTTTGTTTTCTTGAAAGTCTCACTTTTCTTTACGATTCTCTCTGCACAGATTTTCAAAAATCTCAACATCTCTCCAATCTTCATGATCCTGACAGGTTCAGGTTCTCTCTTTGGTTCTAACTTAAATTCCTTTAATATTTCCTCATTAAATTTCACGTTATTAACCTCGCCCTGTTTTCTTCCAGTTTTTTCAGACATTTTTCTCCAAATTCTAATAATTGAGGTGGAAAATAGTCAGTAAATTGTATCTTTGAACTCAATGGTGCACAATAAATCGGTGCTTCCATCGTTGTGTCAATATAAAAAATATCGCTGTCAACACCTTTCAAATGAAAATATTCCTCCAAATATGCAGACAATCGCCTGTAAACGCAAAAATCATCTGAATAAATCGCAATATCTATGTCACTTTTACCTTCCCGGTAACTTAATGTCGGATAACTCCCAAAGACAAAAACATTATATCCACTATCACCAAATTCCTTCTCAACCTTCTTCTGTAAAGCTAATAATTCCTGTAAACGGCACACCGTTTTTTCTTTCGCATCTTTCTGATCCTCGGATGCCATGCTGATACTCCCTTCACTTATGTTCCTTTAATTATAACAAAACACCAATATGCACTCAAGCCATTTTGAATCAAAATCTCAGATAGTGAGCATGCTTTTTCGAGAGTGCATGTACAAAAACATAGTTGTAGCGGGCTGCATCGAATCTTTTACACATGTGCTATCGGGAAAACAGGCCATCGAAACATATGGTTAATCAAATTGAGTTATATTAGTATCATAAAGAAACAGCACCGCCGCTTACGATAAGCAGGGTGCCGTTCCAGCCGGCGTTTTGCCGCAGGCCGCAAACCTGCGGCCCTTCACGGAAACCGCCGGCTATTTATTTACAGTTCTCTTTACATAGCTGGTATGTAACGTCTCATGCGCCCTGTGGCTTCCGGGCGCACCAAGGTATTCCTCGTAGAGCTTCTTGATCTCCGGATTCTCGTGCGACTTACGGATTGCCTTCGCCTCATCGTTGCGGTATAGTACGCCCGCACGGATTCCCCGCACATCCGTAAAGTTGCGGACATCGCCGGATACCTGCGGCTGGCCGCCGCCGTTCACACATCCGCCCGGACATCCCATGATCTCGATGAAATGATAATCTGCCTCGCCTGCCTTCACCTTGTTAAGCAGCTCTCTTGCATTACCAAGTCCCGACGCAACGGCAACCTTCACATCCATGCCCGCCACATTGTAGGACGCTTCCTTAATCCCTTGTGTTCCGCGCACATCTGTGAATTCCAGATTCGCAAGCTCTTCGCCGGTCAGCGTCTCGACCGCAGTACGAAGCGCCGCCTCCATAACGCCTCCGGTAGCGCCAAAGATCACGCCTGCACCGGTTGACTCGCCCATCGGATTGTCAAATTCTTCCTCGGGAAGCTTCGTAAATTCGATACCGCAGCGCTTGATGAGCCTTGCAAGCTCCCTGGTCGTGATCGCGATATCCACATCCGGAACGCCCGCAGCGCTCTGGTCGTCTCTTCCGATCTCGAACTTCTTCGCCGTACAAGGCATCACACTCACAGACACGATCTTCTTCGGATCGATGCCTTCCTTCTCTGCGAAATAGGTCTTGAGCATCGCGCCGAACATCTGCTGCGGCGACTTACAGGTTGACAGGTTCTCTGTCATATCCGGGAAATAGTGCTCGCAGTATTTGATCCATCCCGGTGAACAGGAGGTAATCATCGGCAGCACGCCGCCGTTCTTAATACGGTCAAGCAGCTCTGTCGCCTCTTCCATAATGGTAAGGTCCGCCGCCCAGTCGGTATCAAATACCTTATCGAAGCCCATCCGCCTAAGCGCAGCCGCCATCTTGCCTTCCACATCCGTCCCCATCGGGTAACCGAATTCCTCGCCAAGCCCCGCACGGACAGACGGAGCGGTCTGTACCACCACATATTTCTCCGGATCCGCGATCGCCTCAATAATCCGGCCCGTATAATCCTTCTCATACAACGCGCCCGTCGGACAGACGGCGATACACTGGCCGCAGGATACACAGCTGGTCTCGCCAAGCCCCATCTCGAATGCAGATCCGATCATGGTAGCAAATCCACGGTTATTCGGTCCGATCACGCCGATTCCCTGAGTCTTCTCACAGACAGCCACACAGCGCCGGCATAAGATACACTTATTATTGTCACGGATCATATGAGCGGCAGAATCATCCAGTTCATAGTGATTCATCCCGCCCTCATAGAAATCCTCGTCCTCCACGCCATACTCATGGCAAAGCTGTTGCAGCTCGCAGTTGCCGCTTCTTACACATGACAGACACTTCTTATCATGGTTGGACAGAAGCAGCTGTAAGGTCTTCTTCCTGGACTCAATCAGCTTCGGGGTATTGGTATACACTTCCATCCCCTCATTGATCGGGTGCACGCAGGCGGCCACAAGGTTCCTGGCGCCCTTCACCTCTACCACGCACATACGGCACGCGCCGATCTCATTGATCTCTTTCAGATAACAAAGCGTCGGTATCCTGATCCCTGCAAGGTGTGCCGCCTCAAGAATCGTAGAGCCTGCAGGAGCGGATACATCAAGGCCATTGATTTTAAGATTGATATTTTCCATATTCTCCATCCTCCATTACTCTTTGTAGATTGCACCGAAACGACATTTTTCCATACAGGCGCCGCATTTGACGCACTTATCCTGGTTGATCACATGCGGTTCTCTTACGGAACCGGTGATCGCGTCGTTCGGACAGGTCCTTGCGCACAGGGTACATCCCTTACACTTATCCGCGTCGATCTTGTAAGACAGAAGCGCCTTACATACGCCTGCCGGACATTTCTTATCTACAATATGTGCTATGTATTCATCCTTGAAGTAACGCAGGGTGGAAAGTACCGGGTTCGGAGCCGTCTGGCCAAGCGCGCACAGAGAATTGGACTTAAGGTGCGCCGCCAGGTCCTCAAGCTTATCCAGGTCTTCCATCGTCCCCTGGCCGTTGGTGATCTTCTCTAAGATCTCCAGCATACGGCGGGTTCCGATACGGCACGGCGTACATTTCCCGCAGGACTCGTCTACCGTGAATTCCAGGAAGAACTTGGCAATATCCACCATACAGGTGTCTTCGTCCATGACGATCAGTCCGCCGGAACCCATCATGGAACCGATGGCAATCAGGTTGTCATAGTCGATCGGCACGTCAAAATGCTCTGCCGGGATACACCCGCCGGACGGACCGCCGGTCTGGGCCGCTTTGAACTTCTTGCCGCCCGGGATGCCGCCTCCAATCTCCTCTACAATCTCGCGAAGCGTGGTACCCATGGGGATCTCCACAAGTCCTGTATTCTTAACCTTTCCGCCAAGGGCGAATACCTTCGTCCCCTTAGACTTCTCGGTTCCCATATCCGCGAACCAGTCCGCGCCGTTCAGGATGATCTGCGGAATATTCGCCAGTGTCTCTACATTGTTCAGAATGGTCGGCTTCTGAAACAGTCCCTTAAGAGCCGGGAACGGCGGACGCGGGCGCGGCTCGCCTCTGTGTCCTTCGATGGACGTCATAAGCGCCGTCTCTTCGCCGCAGACGAAAGCTCCTGCCCCCAGACGCAGCTCAATGTCAAACTTAAAGCCTGTACCAAAGATATCCTCGCCAAGAAGACCGTACTCCCTCGCCTGGCTGATAGCAATGTTCAGTCTCTCTACCGCGATCGGGTACTCCGCACGGACATAGATATAACCCTGTGACGCCCCGATGGCGTAGCCTGCAATCGCCATAGCCTCTAATACTACGTGCGGGTCGCCTTCCAGCACGGAACGGTCCATGAATGCTCCCGGGTCGCCCTCGTCGGCGTTACAGCAGACATACTTCTGATCCGCCTGATTCGCCGCCGCAAACTTCCACTTAAGTCCGGTCGGGAAGCCTGCGCCGCCGCGTCCGCGAAGCCCGCTGTCAAGGATAATCTGGATCACCTCTTCCGGCTTCTTTGTCGTAAGCACCGTGCCCAGCGCCTCATATCCCCGGGTTCCTATATATTCTTCAATATTCTCAGGGTTGATGGCGCCGCAGTTGCGCAGTGCAACCCTGTGCTGCTTCTTATAGAACTGAGTCTCCTGCAGAGGCAGGATCTCATTATTCCCCTTCACCGTCTCGTCATACAGCAGACGCTCAACCACATTGCCTTTTAACAAATGCTCGGACACGATCTCCGGGATATCCTCTTCTTTCACCATCGCGTAGAAAGCGCCCTCCGGATATACGATCATGATCGGCCCTAACGCACACAGGCCGAAGCAGCCGGTCTTTATCACGGCAACTTCTTCTGCAAGCCCGTTTTTCTTAATCTCTTCTTCTAATTTCTCTCTGATCTTCTGGCTTCCGGAGGATGTACATCCGGTTCCTCCGCACACCAGGACGTGCAGGCGGTACTTCGATTCTGTCTTTACTTCATGTCCGGAACGTAAGCTTATATCCCCCTGATTTTTTTCTCTTATCGCTTTTAATTCTTCCAGAGATTTCATGCTATCTTCATACCTCCCTTTCTTATTCGTATTTGGCAAGGATGTCGTCGATATCATCCACCGTCAGCCTGCCGTATACTTCGTCGTTGATCAGCATGACCGGCGCAAGGCCGCAGGCGCCCACACACCGGCAGGCATCCAGAGAAAACTTTCCGTCCGGAGTGCATTCTCCGCCGACGATCCCAAGCTTCTCCATCAGCTTGTTGTAGATGTCTCCGGAACCCTTCACATAGCACGCCGTTCCAAGACAGACAGAGATGCGGTAACGCCCCTTCGGACTTAAGTTGAACTGTGAATAGAATGTCGCGACCCCGTAGATCTTCTCCAATGGTATCCCCGTCTCATCGGAAATGATCTTCTGAACCTCATAAGGCAGATATCCGTAGATATCCTGTGCTTTCTGCATGATCGGCATCAAAGCGCCCTTCTCGTCCTTCAGTTCGCGGATCACTGCCAGCAGTTCTGTCTCCTGCTCTTTGGTTCCGTTGAACTGAACCGTAGATTTGTTAGATGGCATTCGTATTCTACCTCCTTTGATTGTTGTATTCTGGTAACGTTATAAAACATATACACTAAACTTCATTTTATCATATAAATTTTCAAAAAGCTACAAATTCCGTTTCCAAATTGTATTAATTTTCCGACATTTTTGTTTGATATTTCACTATCGATCCTGTTACCTAATGCAGCCATCTTCTTTTCCTGCCTGCAGCGCCTGCTCCATCTTCTCTCTGGCTTCTCTCACTTCCCGGTGGTTCATACCGCTGGAGCTTATGCCTATCACCAGGTCTTCCTGCCTTATGACCCCCGGAAAATAGAAATCACACAACTCCTTCTTATGGGAGGTATTCACGGGAATCTTCCGCGCCCTGCAGTCTTCTACGATCTTCTCATTGCACGCGGCATCATCCGTCGCCGCCAGCACCAGATCCGCCCCCTCAAGAAGCGATTCCCGGTAGGCGCATTCCTTCCAGACGACGCGCCTTTCCTTCGCAAGCCTGTGAATCCGCTCCGTGACCTTTGGCGCCGCAACTATGATATCATCCGCAAATTCCAGAAGGGTATCTACTCTTCTTGCCGCAATCTTTCCGCCACCGATCACCACAACCTTTTTACCGGATATGTCTGTAAACAGCGGGAAATATGGTTTCTTCATAAGTTATCCGCCCCGTCCTTTCTTATCCCCTTAATCCTGCCTTCTGTATTCTCAAAGTCTCTTTGTACCTGGCATAACCCACACGCCTTTAAAGAGAAAGCGCCAGTTCCTTAAGCTTCTTCCTGCGCTCCTGATAATCAGGCAGCACCTGTTCCACAATCTTCCAGAACGCCCGGGAATGGTTCATCTCTCTGCGGTGCGCCAGCTCATGCACCACAACATAATCCAGGATCTCCGGCGGCATCAGTACAAGCTTCCAGTTAAAATTCAGATTCCCCCTGCCGCTGCAGCTCCCCCATCTGGTCTTCTGCTCCCGTATGGTAATCCTGCCGTAGGAGATGCCCATCAGCCGGGCGTAATACTCCACACGCTCCGGGAATATCCGAAGCGCCTTCTCCACACCTGCCTTACGCATCTCCTCCGTAATGACAGTCTTCTTCTTTCGTGCATCCATAAGTTCCTGCCGATTCTTAAGGATCCATTCTTCGCGCTCTTCAAGGAAACGCTCCACCTCCGCGCGTGATACGGAATAGGGCGTACGCACAACCACCTGTCCGTCCTCCTTGATCTGGACCGCCATCGTTCTGCGGCGGGAGCGAACCCATTCATATGTAATATTTTCCATCTTATGCCTTCATCTCCTTTTTTTCTGTTCCCGCCAGTCTTTTCCGGATTCACAGCACATGCCCTTTTCCACAATGACTGCTGTACCAGCCATCTTACCATAGCACAAAACCACCGTCTATTCAAACATCTCTTCTGCTTCTTCGCTCCATGTTCTGCCCCTGCTCTGCTCCAGGCTCCTTCTCAGGCTGCTCCATGCGATACGGTCCGTCAGTTCTTCTTCATATGCATCCGAATCCATATTTCCCATAAACGCCTGGATGAATTCGTCTGAAATGTGAAACTTCCACACGCCGCCTTCCTTATAGGCCGTGACCGTTACATCCTCTGTCCGGGTACGCTCTGTTGCATCAATGAACCGGATCAGATCGTCATCGCATTCGTTCACCGCCAACGATATATTCTTGATCAGGGAGAGCGCGCCATAGCCTGCATCATTCACGACGTCCTCCACGACCCACATCGTATATTGCTCTATCGCCTCTGCTATATCCTTGTTGGTAATGCTCATCTCGATTCTGGCTTTCCTGCCGTCTTCCTCTTCCCTGACCTCCCGAATCTCCCAGGTCAGATTCTCCACAACCTTCTCTGCAAATCTGCGTTTTTCCTTATACCTTTTGTTCTCGAACATATGCGGCTTAAGAAGCTCCCCAAAGACCTTATACTCCTTCTCCACCGCAAATCCGATAAGGTTTTTGCCGGTTCCTTCATAGTTATCCGTATACGCATTAAAAGTCTCCAGATCCAGCCCTTTCACGGAATGCATCACCTGCTCTGCCATTTCCCCCGGGTCATCTGCTCCCTTCTCTTTCGTTCTTCCCGCGCAGGCAGTAAGAAGAAGCACCGCGCCCAAAAGCAGCGCTATTCTCCTTATACTCTCTCCGCCGTATCCTTTCTGCTCTTTGACCGTGTTTCTTCTGCCGTTTCCAAATATCCTCATATGTCTGACCCTCCTGTTTCCTGATGTATTACATCTATAATCTTATTGTCTTATGGAAGGTATGACAATCATCAGAGCAGGAATCGACGGTCAGACGGCACAAAAAGACGCCCCGTACGGTTAAACACCACATACGGCCAAAGAGATAAGGCTTTAGGCCGGTTCTCCATCCGGTATCACTGCTGAAAAATAAAACCATCCGTCCTGGCATTTCAGGATACTCGTCCCCCCGTTTTTTTCAACCACGGTATTGATATTGAGCATCCCAAAGCCATGCTGGCTCTTTTCCTTTTTTGTCGTCTTTATCCTCTTCCCTTCTATTCTGACAGGCTCCTTCACCGGATTGCGCACAGAGACCGTAAGCATCCCTTCTTCCAGCATCAGCTTAAACTGTATCAGCTTATTCTCATCCAGTTTTTCGCAGGCCTCAATCGCATTGTCCAACAGATTCACCAGCAAAGATACAATATCCTCTTTGTGCATCGAAAGCCCGGACAGATCATTCACTGCCATTACGAGAGTAATTCCTTTTTCCTGTGCACGAAGGTATTTCTGGTTCAGTATCGTATTCACCAGGGCATGATTCGTATTGACGTGATCTTTGATCTCTTGAATGCTTCCGCAAAGCTCTTCTATATATGCGAATGCCTCTTCGTTCCGGCCTTCATTAAGCAGTCCCTGAAGACATCCTAACTGGTTCCTGTAGTCATGAAGGCGGCGGCGGTAGCTCCTGTCACTTGCCAGAATATTCTCAACCAGTTCCCGCTGGTTCTTAAGTCTGGCCTGTATGAATTGCGCCCTTTGAAGCTTCGTTTCTTTCTCCACAAGTTTTACGGTAAAATAAAAAACCAGAACAATAATCACACTGTATCCTGCGGCTGCCATAACAACTCCAATCCGATTCAGAGAATCTGTATACCACACCGTTATACTCATCAGTGTCGTTACCATCAGGCTCACCGCCGGGAACCAGACGAAACGGCCCAGTCCCTCGCCTTCCAGATAATCCATCCACCCTTTACATTTCCACCGGAAAAACAGAGACAGACACAGAATCAGGATGCTGCAGATCCAGTCCGACAGGCCGCCTGTCTCCTGCGGCTGCCCGGACAGGGCGTATACCACAGACACCGCCAGCAGATTCAGTGTCCAGAATATTGCGCACCAGAATGCGGCCAGGAAAAGGATCTTCCCGGGCTTCGCCTGGTAGAACATCCAGATTACAACCCATAGAAGCAGTATCACCCTGAGCGGCTGGATCAGATACCCGGGCGCTTCTAAGACTGCAATCAACAGAAACCCCGCCGAAAATACCAGAGACGGCAGACACTTTGACGCCCATGCCGGAATCACAGTCTTTTCCCCCTGCCGCTTCCTGTTAAGCAGCGTCCCAAAGAAAATACTACAGCTGATTCCACTCATAAGGCTGCATATAAAGCTTCTTATATACATTTCCAGATCCATTTCCAACTTCCTCCCTCCTTTTTACTTTGCATACGCGCTCCGGCGCCGGACTGCGCGAAAACGGAGTCAAAGCGCCCCTTTGTATTCCACAAACGCATCTCTGACTTTCGCGAATCTGGGCCGGGGAACGCCAATCTCCTCCCCGTTGTCCAGCAACGCTTTATAATTACTGATTCTCCTGACATGTTTCATGTTTACAAGGAAACTTTTATGTATCCTAAGAAACCCATATGTTGCCAGACACTCTTCAATCTGATCCAGTTTCCCATACATCTGATACACCCTCATCTCCTTCTCCAGGCAGGAAAATATACACTTATGCTTCCTGCTCTCCACATAGAGAATGTTGTCCGTATACAGTGTCTTCTCCCCCTCGAGAAAGGAAAATGTGACCTCCCGGAACTGCATTTTCTTGAGAACCGCATCCATGCACTCCAATAGCTGCGCGTCAAGGGCGTCCTTCATAATGTACCGGACAGCGCCTACCTTATATCCTTCCAGCACATAATTCATAAACGCGGTCACCAGCACGATACAGGTCTCGGAGTGATAACTGCGCATCTCATACGCCGTACGTATGCCGTCTACTTCCGCCATGTTGATATCCAAAAAGACGACGTCGTACTTCACCAGATTCGCCGT
>CAMSTW010000045.1 GCA_947063855.1 uncultured Dorea sp. | reverse complement strand
AAAGTACAGGATTATGAGAAAAAGGGAGGGAATCAATAATGAATAAAAAACTCAGCAGAAACCAGACCTTTTTGTTAATTACAGTCCCTGTCCTGGCATTGTTCTTCTGTTTTAACACTCTGCCGCTGATCAAGGGTCTGATCTACAGCTTCACGAACTTCAAAGGCTTCGGAAGCTACGACTGGGTAGGAATGCGTAACTACGCCGACTTATTTACAGACGCGCGTGTAGGAAAATCCTACCTCTTCACCTTCAAGTTCGCTCTTCTGGCTACAGTCCTGACGAACGTGATCGCCCTGCTCCTTGCGCTGGGCTTAAATGGCAAGATCAAAGCCAAGAGCGCCCTCAGAGGTATGTACTTCGTTCCGAGAATCCTGGGCGGACTGGTTGTAGGTTATATCTTCGGATATATCTTCACCTACATCCTTCCGGCGCTTACCGGAACCGGAAGTATGCTCTCCAACACAAAGACCGCATGGATCGCCATCGTTATCGTAGCCGCATGGCAGTCCATCGCCCAGACGACGCTGATCTACATCTCCGGTCTCCAGACCGTACCGGAGGATGTGTATGAGGCAGGCGCCATCGACGGCGCGACCGGATGGTTAAGCTTCAAGTCGCTGACTTTCCCGCTGATCATCCCGTTCTTCAGCATCAACATGGTATTGAGCATGAAAGACTTCCTGATGGTATTCGACCAGATCATGGCGTTGACCAAGGGTGGTCCTGCACAGAGTACCGAGTCCATCTCCTACCTGATCTACAACAATGGTATGGGCGGCGGACAGTTTGGATTCCAGAGCGCTAACGCGGTTATCTTCTTCATCGTAATCGTAGCGATTTCTGTTGCCCAGCTTACTATCACAGGAAAGAAGGAGGAACAGTTATAATGAAACAGAAAAATAAAGTCGCGGCTACAACGAACTGGCCGCTTACCATTCTTTTGATCGCCGGCTGTCTGACTGTTATCTTCCCGTTATACATGGCGCTTGTGATCGCATTCAAGAAACCGTCAGAGATGACCAACGACATCGCCGGTGCGTTAAGCCTTCCAAAGAGCTGGAGTCTTGAGAACTTCTCAGAGGCTATGCGTGTTACAGATTTCTGGCACTCACTGGGATACAGCGTTATGATTACCGTCGTGACCGTAGTGCTTGCCATCCTGATCCACTCCCTCGCAGGATACGCGATCGGAAGAAGTATGGCGAAGAGTAAGTTCTACAAGGTATCCTACCTCTACATCGTAAGCGGTATGTTCGTACCGTTCGCGATCCTGATGATGCCTCTGGTAAAACAGACTGCACAAATGGGGGTTGACAACTGGTTCGGTGTTATATTATGCTATCTTGTGTTCTACATGCCGATGAATGTAATGCTTTATTCCGGTTACCTGAAGAACATCCCTATCGCACTTGAGGAGGCCGCTTTCGTGGACGGCGCTACTACATGGTCCACATACTGGAAGGTCATCTTCCCGATCATGTCGCCCATGCACGCTACGGTTGCCGTACTGACGGCCTTGGGAACCTGGAACGACGTTATGACCCCGCTTGTCATCATGTCCGGCACAGGCGTCAACACACTGCCTCTGGCACAGCTTACCTTCCAGACGCAGTTCGGTACGAACTACAACCTGGCGTTCGCCTCTTACCTGCTGGCGCTGCTTCCAATCCTGATCTTCTATCTGGTATGCCAGAAGCAGATCATCAACGGCGTCGTAAACGGTGCGGTAAAATAATATCATTAGAATACTGAAACGAGGACAAACTTATGGCTATTTTATTTGACAGCACGAGCAGACTATTCACTTTGAAAACAGCCCATAGTATGTACCAGATGAAAGCAGACAGGTATGGAGTATTACTCCATACCTGGTTTGGTATGAAGGGTTCTGTTTTCGACTACTCCTACCGGATCGCATATGCGGACCGGGGCTTCTCCGGCAATCCTTACGACGCCGGGGAGGACCGGACCTACTCTCTGGATGCGCTTCCCCAGGAGTTTCCGGTCTACGGAAGCGGCGACTACCGCTCTACGGCGCTGAAGATCCGTTATCCGGACGGAACTACTGCGTGTGACCTTCGTTACTTAAAGCATGAGATCCGTGAGGGCAAGTATTCCCTTCCGGGGCTTCCGGCGCTCTATGATACGCTTCCGGACGGCGCACCCGCCGAAAAAGCCGGACAAGTGAAGCGCCGCACACCGGCAGATACCCTCGTCATCACCCTTGAGGATACCCGTCACATGTTCTGTGTACACCTGTATTACGGTGTGATGGAGGATCTGGATATCATCACAAGGGCTGTCTGTGTCGAAAACCACAGTGACGCGGATATCTATATCGAGAATATCCAGAGTGTCTGCGTGGATTATCTGCACGGAGAGTACGATCTGCATACCTTCTACGGACGCCACGTGAAAGAACGCAATTACCAGCGCACGCCCGTTGTGCACGGCATCCAGTCCGTAGGCAGTACGCGGGGGACCTCGAGTCATCAGTACAACCCCTTCCTGATCCTGTCTGACCGGGATACGACAGAGGATGCAGGAAGCTGCTACGGCTTCTCCTTCCTCTACAGCGGAGATTTCACAGGAAGCGCAGAGCTTGACCAGTATGACCAGACCCGCCTCCTGCTTGGAATCCACCCGGACAACTTCTGCTATTGTGTGAAGCCGGACGAATGCTTTTACGCGCCGGAAGCCGCTATGGCGTATTCCGGACACGGGCTTGGCAATCTGTCGAGGATCTTCCACCGGGCATACCGAAGCCATCTCTGCCGCGGGAAATGGACCGCGAAGAGACGCCCTGTCCTTCTGAATGACTGGGAAGGCGTGTACTTTGATTTTGACGGGGACAAGCTGATACAGATGGCAAGAGACGCATCCGAGCTTGGCGTAGAACTCTTTGTCATGGACGACGGATGGTTTGGCAGGCGTGATCTGGACGTATCCGGTCTTGGCGACTGGATTGTGAATGAGAAGAAATTAGGCTGCACTCTTTCGGAACTCTCCGATCAGATCCACGGCCTTGGCCTCCAGTTTGGCATCTGGTTTGAACCGGAAGGAATCAACGAAGACAGCGACCTGTACCGTGCCCATCCGGACTGGGCGTTCAGGATCCCCGGGAAACAGCCCACCCGCTCGCGGCTTCAGTTGCTGCTTGATTTCTCCAGGGAGGACGTCCGGGACTACATCTTCAGTCATATGTGCCAGGTGCTTGATTCTGCCAGGATCGAATACCTGAAGTGGGACTTAAACAGAAGCCTTGCAGATCTCTACAGCGCCGTGCTTCCTGCAGATCGTCAGGGAGAGATCATGCACCGTTATGTGCTTGGGCTCTATGATATGCTTGAGAAGCTGATACAGCGTTATCCGGATATGCTGATCGAGGGCTGCAGCGGCGGAGGCGGACGGTTCGACGCCGGCATGCTCTACTACACGCCGCAAATCTGGTGCAGCGACGATACCGACGCCATCGAAAGACTCAGTATCCAGTACGGAACCTCCTTTGGTTATCCGGTGAGCACCATGGGCTCCCATGTCTCCCACTGTCCGAACGAGCAGACCCGGCGCATCGCTCCGCTGAATACCCGGGCGACCGTAGCCATGTCCGGTACATTCGGATATGAACTGGATGTCAATAAGATGTCCGGGGAAGAGAAGGAGATCGTGAAGGCGCAGATACAGGAATTCAAGAAATACTATGACCTGATCCAGTACGGAGACTATTACCGGCTCACCAACCCGGATATTGTGGAAGCCTATCATGGATGGGAATTCGCGGCTCCTGACGGAAGCGAAGCGCTTCTTTGTATCGTTGCCCTGCAGATCCACCCCAATGGCCCGGGGCGCTGGATGCGTCTGAAAGGCCTGAAGCAGGAGAGCATTTATATGGTGAACGGCCTTGAATATCCCGGTGATGCGCTGATGAACGGCGGATTACTGCTCCCGGACGCGACAGAGGAATATCAGAGCTTCCGGATCCATATCACCGAGAAGTCTGTCTGATCTCGCAAAGTACGCCGGATACAAGGATTCACCGCAGGCAGATTCGAAACATGAACCGCATAAGACAACACGATAAGGGGCTGTTGCAGAACAGCCTCTTTCGTATCTGCTGCCCGGGCAGAGACATACCATTCCCCAAGCGTTCTGCCCGGCCTGCAGCCGGATTCCTGTATCCTCTAATTCTTCTTAAGATAATCCGTGATATATCCTTTGACTTCATCCTTAGGCATATCCAGCGCTACGGCAAGCTCACCGTATAGAAACTTCTCTGCAATATTCAGATACTTGTCATCTACATTGATAACCTTCTTCCCCAAAGCAATCCGCTTCATCTTACGCATATAAGAAGTCTTGATGATTGCAATCCAGTCTCTGCATTCATTCCGAAGCAATGCCTCTCTATAGAATAATTCGCGTCTCTTCTCGTCTGTGACCCCTATCGTCTCGATATTCAGCATATCATCAATCAGCGCCTGCGCTTCTTCACTGGTGATCACTTCCCGTATCTGCCTCTTCTCGTTCTCTACTGGCGTATATAAGGTTCCCCCGGCATCATAGAGAGGCTTCAATGTATAGTACTCCTTCTTCTTATCTGAGCAGCTAATATCCAATTTCCCGATGCTCATTACCTCACAGACACCCTCCTTATAATGTGCCACATAATCTCCTATCTTGAACATAACTACCTCCTTACCGGTTCTGAATCAGTACATTACTACAATAAAGGATTGTATGTATGGCATAATTCATCCCCCCCGGCAGACTGTCCTAAAACTGCTTTCCGCAAGATGTGCGTCCCAATCTTGCAGGGGATTCGTCCCAAAATCATACAGACAGCATGTTCCCTTCATCACAGGAAAACAGGCGTACGAATCCACTGCGGCACCTTCCCCACGCTGCCTGAGACCGTACGCCAGTATATCTGGAGCTGCATCTATGAAGTTATAATCCCAATGACATATAATCTCTTTATAGATTTATTATACCACGCATAATTTTAAAATGTAAGAGTTATTTTCAGAAAATCTAATTAAGAACCTGGTATTTTCCATCTATTTGTGCGAAATAGCACTGTCCGCCCTCTTCTAATACCGCCTGGCCGCTGGTACTTTCCGTAATCTCATCCCTGATATCTGCAAGCTCCGCAACCGGTACAAGCACCGTCAGATCCACCTTATCCGTATAGACGGACTCCAGGATCTTGAGCCCCTGCTGTCCCAGAATATACTGAATCTTCCCCAGCCCGTTATAATCTGTTGTAACATGAAGCTTTACACCCCGGGTCTTGGTTATGAGTACGCTCGATGCCAGCCCCTCCTTCGAAGCCGCCGAATAAGCTCTCACCAGCCCCCCTGTCCCAAGCAGCGTACCTCCGAAATACCTCGTAACCACAATCACCACATTACAAAGCTCCTCTCCCGCAAGAACTTCCAGAATCGGCTTCCCTGCGGTCCCCCCGGGTTCCCCGTCATCGCTGAACCTCTTAAGTTCACCACGTTCTCCAATCACATATGCATAGCAATTATGCCTGGCGTCCCAATACTTCTTGCGTATTCCTTCGATAAACTTAAGCGCCTCCTCTTCCGATCCGGCCGGAGACACGGTTGCTATAAACCTGGACTTCTTCTCCGTGATCTCACCCTCGCCGCCTCTATATACAGTCCTGTATTCTGTCATCCTAAAACTCCTTCCTTTCCGGCACATTTTCTCCTAAAATGTAACATTCTATATACTACTATAACGAATTTCTTAAGATTTTCCTACTGAAATATGAAGTTTTTATTTTTTCCTTTATTTCACTCCGTTTGTTTGCTATAATAACTTGATATAAAGGAGGCTTAACATATGAACTATGGTAAGAAAAAAGCTTCACAAAAGCAAAAAAAGATTACATCCAAGTCCACCATGCAGGGGAAGCGGATCGGGGTGCGGCTTTTTAAAGCGTTTCTTCTCTGTATGGTAGTAATTGCGGTTGCAGGAGTAGCCGGAGTCGGAGTATTTGCCAAGAAGATCATAGATAACACAGAGGAGATTACGCCCGACAAGGTCAAGCCTAAGGGATTTACGACTTTTGTCTATGCAGACGACGGTGTAACGGAGATTGAACGTTTCGTATCTTCTGGTTCCAACCGTGTATATAAGTCTATCAATGAGATTCCGGAGAATCTTCAGCATGCTTTCGTCGCCATCGAAGACGAACGTTTCTATGAACACAACGGAATTGACCTTCAGGGAATTGTCCGTGCCGCTGTAGTCGGCATCACCTCCGGAGATCTCTCACAGGGCGCCAGTACCCTTACCCAGCAGCTGATCAAGAATAATGTCTTCCCCAACTTCGTGAATGAGAAGACCTTATATGACAGAGTCGAGCGAAAGCTTCAGGAACAGTATCTTGCCGTTCAGATAGAGAAGCAGATGGACAAGGACGCCATCATGGAGAGTTATCTGAATACCATCAATCTCGGCCAGAACTGTCTGGGCGTACAAGCTGCCGCCAAGCGGTACTTCGGCAAGGAGGTCAATGATCTGACCCTGTCAGAGTGCGCCGTCATTGCCGGCATCACCCAGAGTCCGGGAAGGCTTAATCCCATTACCAACCCGGAAGGGAATGCAAAACGGCGCAAGAAAGTACTGGATGACATGAAGGAGCAGGGATATATCGATCAGGCCGCCTACGATGAGGCCATGGCCGATGATGTATATGCCAGGATACAGACCGTCAACAGTGTGGCCGCCGATAACAGTCCTTACAGCTATTTTATCGACGCGCTCTCGTCACAGGTAATGGACGACCTGAGAGTACAGCTTGGCTATACGGAGACCCAGGCATACAACGCCGTATACAGCGGCGGGTTAAGCATCTATTCGACACAGAATCTTGCGATACAGCAGATCTGTGATGAGGAGATGAATAACGACGCCAACTATCCAAGCCTCAAGGAATACGGTCTGGACTGTGCCATCACCGTCACCAGGGCCGACGGGACGGTTGAGAACTATGCATCCGGCCACATCAAGCAGTATGTCAAGAACACACACGGCAACGAGCAAGGGCTGCTCTACCCCAGCGAGG
Organism: uncultured Dorea sp.; assembly: GCA_947063855.1. Classification (GTDB taxonomy): domain Bacteria; phylum Bacillota; class Clostridia; order Lachnospirales; family Lachnospiraceae; genus Sporofaciens. The sequence goes on along the minus strand of CAMSTW010000045.1, from coordinate 21,255 downwards.
AAGCCGCGCGCGCCATGGTAGAAGAATGGAAGTCAACGATTGCACAGGAGGGCGACACCTATGATGAACGGATCAATATCACTCCCCAGCCGCAGGCTTCCGTAACTGTTATCGATCAGGCCACCGGACAGATCAAGGCCATGGTGGGCGGACGCGGAGCGAAGTCGACCAGTCTTGGACTGAACCGCGCCTACAAAGGTTCCACCAGACAGCCCGGATCCTGCTTCAAGATCTTGGCAGCATACGGTCCTGCACTGGATTCCTGCGGAAAGTCTCTGGCTACCGTCATCAAGGATGAACCGTATACCTTAAGAAACGGCAAGGTTTTAAGGAACGCCAACGGCCGTTACGGCGGCAACACCACCATCCGCAAGGCCATCACCTGGTCCAACAACGTATGTGCGGTCAAGTTAAGCGACGAGATTACACAGCAGTTAGGTTTTGAATACTGTGAGAAGTTTGGTATCACCACACTGGTCAAGAGTAAGACGACAGAGAACGGCGTATTCAGCGATCTTGACAACCAGACGCTTGCACTGGGCGGTCTTACGGACGGCGTCTACAATTATGAGATCTGCGCGGCCTATGCCGCTATCGCAAATAACGGTGTCTATAACTCGCCTACCTTATATTCCAAGATCCTGGATCACGACGGCAATGTACTGCTGGAAGGGACAGGCGAGACCCGTACCGTTATTAAAGACAGTACGGCGGGACTGCTTATAAGCGCCATGCAGGATGTCGTGAACAGCGGTACCGGATCGCGTGCCAAGCTGCCGAATATGCCGGTTGCCGGCAAGACCGGTACGACAACCGCCAATAAGGATATCTGGTTCTGTGCATTCACGCCGTATTATACCTGCGCCGTTTGGAGCGGTTATGATGAGAACAAGGAGATGAACAACACGGTATTCCATCTGCAGATATGGAAGGGCATCATGAGCAGGATCCACGCGAACCTGGAGACAAGAGAATTCGTCATGCCTCCTACCGTTGAACAGAAAACCGTCTGCTCCATCACCGGACAGCTCGCCGTACCCGGAAGCTGCCCCGGAATCACCGAATTATTTGCCACGGACAACCCGCTTGCCGAGCGCTGTCCGGGCCACGGTTACAGCGGCCCGTCTGACGATGAGCCCGATGATGAGGGCGATGGCGACGATACCAACAATGCCGACCCCGGCGACACCAATAATAGCGGCGGCAATGAAGGCGACGGCGCCACGACGCCGGGCACAACGGATCCGCCGCCGGATTCCGGCACCACAACTCCGCCGGATCCGCCGACACCGCCGGATCCGCCGACACCGCCGACTCCACCGACACCATCTACACAATGAACCACCCCGCAGCAAGCTGCGGGGTATTAACCCAAGTATGATAAATAAATCATGAGGCTGATGCAGCATACGGGATTTTCAACTCCGTTGCTATGCATCAGCCTCATTTTTGTTCCCGCCCTGCATTCTATATCACTTAACACGATATCACCTGCTACTTCTATCCTTTCCTTCAATAGCACTTGCCGGCAGGCCATATTCTTACAAAGACTTCTATTCCTTTACTTTAATAGCAGCTTCGCCGCTCCGCAGATCCCCGCATCATTCCCCAGTTTGGCCAGTACAAACTTCGTCTCCTTATTTGCAAAGAAAACCTTCTGTGCAAAATACTTCTCAATATATCCAAGAAGGATGTCTCCTGCCTTGGACACTCCTCCGCCAATGACAATCACCGAAGGATCCGTCACCGCCGCAAGATTCGCCATGGCATGCCCCAGATAACTGCCGAATTCCTCCACAATCTCCTCCGCCAGCTTATCTCCTTCCTTCAGGGCGTCAAACACGGCCTTCGCATCTACCGTCTCCTTGTCTCTGAGCACAGACGCCGCATCATCTGCCGCCAGACGCTTCCTTGCAAGTCTCGCAATCCCGGTCGCCGAAGCATACTGCTCCAGACATCCCTGCTTGCCACATCCGCAGCTCTGCGTCTCCTCATAATTCACACAGAGATGGCCAATCTCTCCGCCTGCGCCGTGAGCGCCTGTTAACGGCTGTCCGTTCACGATCACGCCTCCTCCGACACCGGTTCCAAGAGTTACCATGATCAGATTCTTATGCCCCTTGCCGGCGCCCAGCCACATCTCTCCGAGAGCCGCCACATTGGCGTCATTGCCTGCCGCCACCTTCATCCCGGTCAGCTCTTCCATCTCGCGGCTCACTTCCTTATAGCCCCACCCCAGATTGGCCGTATTCTGCACGACGCCGTCTTCATCCACGGGAGCCGGAATACCGATACCGATACCGGACATCTGCGATGCCAGAATCCCCTTCTCCTCCATCTTATGCTTCAACGCATCCGCGATGTCGGGAAGAATCGCCTCGCCTTCGTTCTCTGTACGGGTCTTGATCTCCCACTTGTCGACCAGTTCTCCATCTGTCTGAAAAAGCCCGATCTTCACCGTGGTTCCTCCGATATCTACGCCAAAACAATATTCCATCCTCTCATCCTCTCTTTCTTACTTCTTTGCCAGATTCTGCTGCACCCGCTTATATAATTCCTGTGCCGCATTATAACCCATCTTCTTCTGACGGTAATTGATCGCCGCGGTCTCTACAATGATTGCCAGATTACGTCCCGGCCGTATCGGAAGCTGGTGGCATACAATCTTATTGCCCAGAAACTCCGTATACTCCTCCTCCATCCCCAGACGGTCGTACTTCTTATCCTTATCCCAGTCCTCCAGTGTGATGACCAGATCTATATTCTGCGTCTCACGCACGCTCTGTACACCGTAGAGCGTCTTGACGTCGACGATACCAATCCCCCTGAGTTCTATAAAATGTCTCGTAATGTCCGGCGCAGTACCTACCAGCGTCGCATCGCTGACCTTCCGGATCTCTACCACGTCATCACTGACCAGACGGTGGCCTCGCTTAATCAGCTCCAGGGCAGCCTCGCTCTTCCCGATACCGCTCTCACCCATGATCAGCACGCCAACGCCATATACATCCACCAGTACGCCATGGATAGAGATGCAAGGCGCCAGCTCCACATTCAGCCACCGGATGATCTCCGCAGTGAACTGAGCCGTCTTCTTCTCCGTATTGAACACCGGGATATTCGCCTTCTCCGCCATCTCAAGCAGCATCGGTTCCGGTCTTAAGTCTCTTGAAAATACGATACATGGAATCTGATAAGACAGCAGCTGTGTATAGATCTCCCGCTTCTTTTCTTCATCCAGCTTCTCCAGGAATGTATACTCTACATACCCGATCAACTGTACCCTGTCCGAATCAAAATGCTCAAAATATCCTGTAAGCTGCAGTGCCGGCCGGTTAATATCCGGAATCTCGATGGACTTATCCGCGATATCAACATTCGGGGTAAGATTCTTAAGATCCATCTTCTCCACAACTTTTTTTAATTCAACTCTTCCTGCCATATTCTTCTCCTTCCACCTGCTCAGGAGCATTAGGAACTCCTCGGTAAGATTATAACACATTAATGAAAAAAGTTATAGACATCCTGTGCAGATTTTTCATTCATTGAAGGGAGACCGCGAAGCTCCTCTACCGTGGCATTCCTGATTGCGTCAATATTTTCAAAATGCCGCATCAGATCCTTCCGCCTCGCAGGCCCTACTCCCGGAATATCATCCAGAACAGAATGTACCTGGTTCTTGCCTCTTAACTGCCTGTGAAACGTGATGGCAAAGCGGTGCGCCTCGTCCTGAATCCTCGTGATCAGCCGGAAACTCTCGGAATCCTTATCTATCGCTATCTCCTCATTCTGATAATACAGCCCCCTGGTGCGGTGGCTGTCGTCCTTTACCATTCCGCAGACCGGAATATCCAGACCAAGCTGCTCCAACACCCGAAGCGCTACATTGACCTGGCCTCTCCCGCCATCCATAAGTATCAGGTCCGGAAATGCGGTAAAGCCGCCCATATCCTTTCCTTCCTCCTGCTCCCGCATTCCGTGCTCGAACCTGCGGGTCAGCACCTCCTCCATGCTGGCATAATCATCCGGTCCCTGAACGCTCCTGATCTTGAACTTACGGTAATCATTGCGCTTGGGCTTTCCTCTCTCATAGACCACCATGGAGCCTACGGATGCAAACCCGCTGGTATTGGAGATATCATAGGCCTCCATCCGGACCACACCGCTAAGTCCAAGCATCTTCTCAAGCTCCTTCACCGCTCCGATGGTCCGCCCCTCTTCGCGCTTCAGGCGCTCCTTATCTTTACTCAGTACCAGGGCCGCGTTCCTGCCCGCAAGTTCCACCAGCTTCTCCTTCGTCCCCTTCCTGGGAATCCTTAAGCGGACACGATGTCCCCGCCGCTTCGTCAGCCATTCCTCGATCACTTCCATGTCTTCTACCGCCTCAGGCAGCATCAGCTCAGACGGAATATAGGGAGTTCCCGCATAGAACTGCTTGATAAAGCTTGACAGAATCTCTCCTATGGTCTCCCCCTTCACAATCTTCAGATAGAAGTGGTCGCGCCCGATCAGCCTGCCGCCCCGGATAAAGAATACCTGTACAACCGCATCCTCCTCTTCTACTGCCGCCGCAAGGATATCCCGGTCCTCTCCCGCCGTATCCGTAATCTTCTGCTTCTGGGCAACCTTCTGGACGCTTGCGAGCAGCTCCCGGTACTCGATCGCCTTCTCAAATTCCATGGCCTCCGCCGCTTCCTGCATCTTCCGTTCAAGTTCCTTCAATATCACATCATAATTTCCATTCAGGAAATGAACCACCTCCTGGATGGACTTGCGGTACTCTTCCTGGGAAATATAGCCCTGGCACGGCGCCTTACATTGATGAATGTGGTAATTCAGACAGGGACGTTCCCTGCCGATGTCTCTGGGCAGCTTCCTGTTGCAGCTGCGGATATGGTATAATTTCCGGATCAGCTCTATGGTATCCTTCACCGCCCCCGCACTGGTATACGGCCCAAAATAGCGGGACTTGTCCTTCGCCATCTGCCTTGCCAGCATCACTCTTGGAAAGGGCTCTTCCACCGTCACTTTGATAAACGGATAGGCTTTATCATCCATCAGCATCGTATTGTACTTGGGCCTGTGCTCCTTGATGAGGTTGCATTCCAGTACCAGCGCCTCCAGTTCGGAGTCTGTAACGATATACTCAAACCTTGCAATATGGGTCACCATCTGCTCGATCTTGGCTCCCTTGTTACGGCTGCTCTGAAAATACTGGCGGACACGGTTCTTTAAACTGATGGCCTTCCCTACATAGATAATATCATCCTTCTCATCATGCATGATATATACGCCGGGCTTACCCGGCAGCTTCTTCAATTCTTCCTGGATGTCAAACATGGGGACTCCTCGCTGTCTAATATTCTGACTGTATATAAAAGCCCGGAACACATGAACTCCCGGGCTTCTTGAAAATATATGGTTTCTGCGTTTCTGCTGTCTCTGCCGGACTCTCGGCTTTCCTCTTCAAGCATTACTTACTGCTTATCGAGGTTTACAGGACTCTGGACTCCATCTATGGGACTCTGTGCTCCTGTCTCCAGGGAATTCATGACATCTGATTCCTTAGTCTCCACCTGACTCATGGAATCCTGATCTTCAGTCTGTTCTCTGGTCACTGCCGGGTTCACGGCAGCTTGATCCTCTGTTTTCACCGGGTTCATGGCGATTCTCTCTTCGGTCTTCTCTTTCTGTTCTTCCGGGTCGATTCCTTCTACTTCATGGAAGATTCTCATGAATTCCTTGCCTGTGATGGTCTCTTTCTCAATCAGGAACTCTGCGATCTTATCCAGCGCTCTTCTGTGTTCTCCCAGAAGATGCTTCGCCTCTTCATAGGAAACCTTAAGCAGCTTCATGACTTCTTCGTCAATCTCCGAGGCTGTCTTCTGTCCGCAATTGGCGACTGCACGCCCGTCCAGATAGCGGTTCTGTATGGATTCCAGGCCAATCAGACCGAATCTCTCGCTCATACCGTACTGGGTAACCATCGCTCTTGCCACCTTGGTTGCCTTCTCAATATCATTCGACGCACCGGTCGTGACGGTATCGAATACAATCTCCTCCGCCGCACGTCCGGCCAGCAGGCCCACCAGCATCGCATCCAGTTCTTTTCTGGTATTCAGAAACTTCTCTTCCTCCGGCGTCTGCATCACATAGCCAAGCGCACCCATCGTCCTTGGCACAATCGTAATCTTCTGTACCGGCTCCGCATCCTTCTGCAGGGCGCTCACCAGCGCATGTCCGACCTCATGATAGGATACAATCTTCCGCTCTTCCTGGCTCATGATACGGTCTTTCTTCTCTTTTCCTACCAGCACGACCTCCACCGCCTCGAACAGATCCGCCTGTGATACCGCCGTCCTACCGTTCTTCACGGCGTTGATGGCGGCTTCGTTGATCATATTGGCAAGGTCAGAACCTACCGCGCCACTGGTTGCCAGGGCGATCGCCTCAAGATCCACCGTCTCATCCATGCGTACGTCCTTGGAATGAACCTTCAGCACATCGACCCTTCCTTTAAGATCCGGCTTCTCCACGATAATACGCCGGTCAAAACGTCCCGGACGCAGAAGCGCCGGATCAAGAATCTCCGGTCTGTTGGTCGCCGCCAGAAGCACAAGACCCTTGTTGCTCTCGAAACCGTCCATCTCTGCCAGAAGCTGGTTCAGCGTCTGTTCACGCTCGTCGTTGCTGCTCATCTGATTGTCACGGCTCTTCCCGATCGCATCAATCTCGTCTATAAATATGATACAGGGCGCCATCTGCTGCGCCTGCTTAAAAAGGTCCCGGACTCTCGACGCTCCGACGCCTACATACATCTCCACGAACGCCGATCCGCTCAGGGAGAAGAATGGAACATTCGCCTCTCCCGCCACCGCCTTGGCAAGCAGTGTCTTACCTGTCCCCGGAGGTCCTACCAGAAGCGCACCCTTGGGAAGCTTTGCGCCCACGCTGGTATATTTCCCCGGATTATGGAGAAAATCCACTACCTCCTGCAGGGACTCCTTCGCCTCATCCTGGCCCGCGACGTCCTTGAAGGTAACGCCGGTCTGCTTCTCGACATACATCTTGGCGTTGCTCTTGCCGATCCCCATCATACCGCCGCCCTTGGACATCTTCCTCGTCATCCAGATGAAGACGCCGACCAGCACCGCTACCGGCAGAAACGTAAGAAGGGTCTGCGCAACGACAACCGACGTGGTATCCGGTATCTGCTGGCTGAACTTGACTCCGGCCTTATCAAGACGCTCTGCAAGTGTATCGTCGCGAACCACACCGGTGTAGTATTCCCTGGCAATCTTCTGCCCCTTCTCCTTCTTCTCTGTTATGACAATCCTGGTACTCTGAATGACGACTTCTTCTACCTTCTTGTCATCTACCATCTCAAGAAATTCGTCATAGCTGATCTCATTATCGTCGCCCATTCCCTGAAACTGGAACAAAGCCAGGACCATGATCATCGTAACCAGCGTCACCAATATGACAAAAGACCATCCCTGCTTATTATTTCTGTTATTCGGATTTCTATTATTGGGATTCTTGTTATTCTGATTCCTGTTGTTCTGGTTATAATTATTCTGGTTGTCCATTTTCTTCCTCCTGTACTACCCTTTCATTATAAGGACAGCATGACCGGAAATCAATAAAAACATCAAAAACATTATGAAAAGATTGTAAACTCCCCTTATTTTGTAGTATACTTTGGATAGTATTGATTATTCAGGAACCGGTATACTTCCAGCGCTTTGGCAAATGAAGGAATCTTCGGGTTTTAACTATATTATATAATAAGGGAGACGACCTATGAAAACAGGATTTGACAACGAAAAATATCTTAAAACACAATCTGCACATATCCGGGAGCGTATCGAACAGTTCGGCCACAAATTATATCTGGAATTCGGCGGCAAATTATTCGACGATTTTCACGCCTCCCGCGTTCTTCCAGGTTTCCAGCCTGACAGTAAGCTGCGGATGCTGAAACAATTGTCCGACCAGGCGGAGATCATTATCGCGATCAGCGCGGAAGACATCGAGAAGAATAAGATCCGCGGAGATCTTGGCATCACCTATGATTCTGACGTGCTCCGGCTGATGGCCGCCTATCAGGAACAGGGCCTGTATGTCGGAAGCGTCGTCATCACCAAGTACAGCGGACAGGAGAGCGCGAGTCTGTTCAAGAGCCGCCTGGAAAAGCTTGGTATCAAGGTTTACAGACATTATGTGATCCCCGGCTATCCGTCCAATGTCCCTTATATCGTGAGTGACGAAGGCTATGGCAAGAATGATTACATCGAGACCTCCCGCCCTCTGGCTGTCGTGACCGCCCCCGGTCCCGGAAGCGGCAAGATGGCGGTCTGTCTGTCACAGCTCTACCAGGAACACCGCAGAGGAATCTCCGCAGGATACGCCAAGTTCGAGACCTTCCCGATCTGGAACATTCCGCTTAAGCATCCGGTTAATCTTGCCTATGAGGCCGCCACAGCGGATCTCAACGACGTCAATATGATCGATCCCTTCCATCTGGACGCGTACGGGGAGACTACGGTGAATTACAACCGGGATGTGGAGATATTCCCTGTCCTTAAGGCGATGTTCCAGCAGATTTACGGCGAGAGTCCTTATAAGTCTCCCACCGATATGGGCGTAAACATGGCTGGAAACTGCATCTGCGATGATGAGGCATGTCAGGAAGCCTCCTGTCAGGAGATTATCCGGAGATATTACGACTCTTTAAAAAGGCTGCTTTTCGGCACCTGCCCGGACTCTGAGGTGGTAAAGATCGAGATGCTCATGAATCAGGCGGGAATCACGGTCCATGACCGTCCGGTAGTGGACGCCGCCATGAAACGCGCCGAAGAGACCGGCGGTCCTGCCGCCGCACTGCAGCTTCACGACGGACGGATCATCACCGGTAAGACCTCGAACCTTCTGGGCGCCTCCGCAGCCCTTCTTCTGAATGCGCTAAAGGAGCTTGCCGGGCTTGACCATCTGCGTCATGTCATTTCACCGGAAGCCATCGAGCCCATCCAGAAGCTCAAGACACTGTATCAGGGCAGCAAGAATCCAAGGCTTCATACGGATGAGGTTCTGATCGCCCTCTCCGTCAGCGCCGCAACGGATCCTGCCGCGCAGCTTGCGCTGGACCAGCTGCCAAAGCTTCGGGGATGCCAGGCACATACTTCGGTTATGGTAAGCTCTGTCGATATGAAGCAGTTCAAGAAATTGTCGATTCAGGCGACCTTCGAGGCGAAATACGAGAAGAATTCTGTATTTTTTAATGAGAAGAGTGTGTGATTTTCTACTTATAATTTGTTCTACCTGTACGGTTGATATATCGTTCAAGGGACGGAAATTGGACGACGCCCTCCCAACACAGACCGGACAGCACTCCGGCGAACGAACCCCTAACTACGACTAAGACTCTCAGGAATACCTTCGAGTCTAAGTCTTCGTAAGGGGGATTTCGCCTCTGCTACAAAAGCCTGCCTCTGGCAGCTTTTCTGCATGCTAAGGCATAGTAACGCCCTCTAATGTCTGCTTATGGAAAGGACATCGTCCAATTTCTTGTGCACTGAAAATGGCTATACAACCGTACAGGCGGAAATTTTTCTGACTATAAATACTTCTTTGCGCACCTCAGTGCTTCTGCCACAACCTGGTGCATATCGTAATACCGGTACATTCCCAGACGTCCGCCGAAGATCACGTCCTTCTCCTGCTCTGCAAGCAGTCTGTATTTCTCATAGAGGTCATTGTTCTTCTCGTCATTCATCGGATAATATGGCTCCGCGCCTTTTTCCCATGCAGCGGGGTATTCCCTTGTGACGACGGTCTTCGGATTGACAGCCGTATCCGTATTGCCGTATCCGCCCTGACATCCGTATTCAAAATGCTTATGCTCAATGATCCTTGTGTACGGAATCTCATATTCCGTATAGTTCACCACCGCATTCCCCTGATAATTCTCCATATCAAGAGTCTCTGTCTCGAATCGTAAGCTTCTGTATTCCAGTTCGCCGTAGCAGTACTCATAATAGGCGTCTATCATTCCTGTAAATACAATCTTCTCCGCCCGGCTCTTAAGCGCCTCCCGCTCCTTGAAGAAATCGGTCTCAAGCCGGACCTCGGCCCCCTCAAGCATCTTCTCGATAATCCGGGTGTAACCGCCGATGGGGATACCCTGATACTTGTCGTTAAAATAGTTGTTATCATACACGAACCGCACCGGAAGACGGCGGATGATGAAGCTTGGAAGCTCTGTCGCCCGCTTGCCCCACTGCTTCTCGGTATAACCCTGCACCAGCTTCTCATAGATATCCCTTCCTACCAGGGAGATTGCCTGCTCTTCCAGATTCGAAGGAGACGTAATGCCCGCCTCTTTAATCTGCCTGTCGATGATCTGCCGCGCTTCCTCCGGCGTCTTTACGCCCCACATCTTACTGAAGGTGTTCATATTAAAAGGGAGATTATACAGCTCGTCCTTATATCGCGCCACAGGACTGTTAGTGTAGCGGTTGAACTGCGCGAACTGCTGTACATAATCCCACACTTCCTTGTCAGAGGTGTGGAAGATGTGCGCGCCGTACTCATGCACCTGGATCCCTTCCACTTCCTTTGTGTAGATGTTGCCGCCGATGTGATCCCTGCAATCGATGACCAGTACACGCTTTCCCGCTTTTACTGCCTCATGGGCGAAGATGGCGCCGAACAGGCCGGCTCCTACGATTAGATAATCATATTTCATGTCATTTTATCCTTTCTTTTTCACTATAATGTCTGCAAAATTATATCTTTTATTATTTACACTTTCAGTTATAACTCACACCTACGCCAGATTCTATAAAGCTTTTATTCTACAAATGTGTAAATTATAACCGGAACTGCCCATTTAAAGCCGCCAAAACTTTATTGACAAAAAATTATACCTTGTGTTATCATATTTCAATGAAGGGAAGCGGTTTTCAACCGTACGGTCATGATGACTTAAGCGGCGTACTCGCTTCCCTTTATATTTGTCTATATTTATTTAACATACAGAATATTTTATCCATCCCGTACCCTGTTTCCGTTAAACGAACTCCGTGTACATCATTCACCTACACCTACGCCCACTTCGCCGAGCTTCCCTTATCCGTCCGTGTAACCACCAGCTTACAGTCGATCTGCTCCTTTAATTCATTTACATGGGAGATGATCCCCACCAGCCTCTTCTCGTCGGCAAGATCCCTCAGTATCCGGATGGCCTGTCCTCTTGCCGTATCATCCAGAGAACCGAATCCTTCATCCACGAACATCGTATCCAGGCGGATGGCGCCCGCCGTGTTCTGAACGATATCAGAAAGTCCCAGCGCCATAGAGAGCGAAGCCATGAAAGACTCCCCGCCAGACAGAGTCTTTACATCCCGCACAGTGTCGCTTGCCATATGGTAGACGTCCAGATCCAGCCCCGTCTGTCCCTGGCTCGCAAGATTCTTCACTTCCCGGCACTGCAGGATAAATTCACCGGAGGTCATCTGCACCAGTCTCTTATTGGCCGCACGGATGATCTGCTTGAAATACTGTCTCTGAACATAGGTCTCAAAATCCAGCTTCACCGTTCCGCTTAAGCTGCCGTTGGCGGTTCTGCTTAAGTTTCCCACCATCTCATACTGCCGCTTAAGATCCCCGTTTTGTTCCAGAAAAGTCTTAAGCCTGCCTCTTACTTCCCGGTTCTTCTGGTTGGAGCTGTACAGGCGGACATACGCCTCCTGTTCCCGCTTCTGCTCCTTCATTACTTCCCTGAGCCTCTCCTCAAGCTCAGCCAGATCGGCTCTTTCCTTTCCATCCAGCTGCTCCCTTAACGACTGCTTCCTGCCGGATACTTCGTTCACCTGTGTATGGAATTCCTTAATCTTCCTGTCAAGCTCTGCCATATCACCGGCTGATAATCTCCCTGCGTGATAGGCTGTCTCATCGGTGAATCCCTGATCTTCCAACACCTTTTCATAATCCCTGTGACAGACTCTTACTTCTTCTTCCTGCAGTACCAGCGTCTCTTCATTACTGGTTCTCCTGCCTTCCAGCTTCCGTAAGTTTTCGACGGACTCACGCTCCTTCTTCTGCGCCTGCTCATACGCCGTCTTCGCCTTCTTAAGCGCCTTCTTTAACTCGTCCATGCGCTCCTTCGCCTGTTCCTTAGAGGATAACGGAAGCTTCTCTTCCTTCATCCGAATCTCTGATTCCAGCCGTTTTTCTTCTATCAGATGTTCATTGTATTCTGTTCTGATACACTCATAGGACTGTTCCAGCGTACCAATCTCTTCCTTGATTCTCTGCTCCGTCATGACCGCCTGCTCAAACTGCCCTGCCTCCTGCTTCGTCTTCACAAGTTCTGCCTGCGCTGTCTCTACGGCGCCCTCATTCTCTGCAATGGCTTCCTGTATGGACTTCTTTATCTCTTCGTATCCTGCGCCGGTATCTTCATACATCACTCTTTCATATTCTCTTGCAAATGCTTCTCTCCCGGTCTCGCACCGAACTGCCTGCTCCCGAAGCTCTGCCTCGGACTGTTCTCTCTTGCCTTCCGCCTGGTCTCTCTTCTTCTTAAAGCGTTCTACCTCCTGCTGGGTCGGCGCGCCTTCTGTAAGCTTACAGATATCCGGATGCTCACGGGAACCGCATACCGGACACGGACTTCCGGGGGAGAGATCTGCCGCCAGAATCCCCGCCTGCTCTGCTAAAAATGCCTGATACCGCTCTTCATATGCCTGAAATGCTGCCAGATACGCATTCTGATCCTTCCCGGCCCGCTGCTTTCTCACCTGCCATTCCTTCTCTTCTTCGGCAAGCTTCTCTAACTGGCCTTCTAACTTCTTAAGATCACGGCCTCTTACTGTCTGCTGTTCCAGCCTAAAGGACAGTTCGGAGAGTTTGCCAGGGCTTTGCGCATATTCTTCCTGAATCCTTCTTGCATCCTCTCTCTGCTTCGACCGTTCCTCCAGCGCCTTTTTCTGCTTCTCCTGCTCTCTCTGTCTCTTCTTCTGCGCCTTCTGCTCCTTCACATACCGTTCTCTTAACTGATCAAGCTGTTCATACAGAGGCAGTGCGTCTTCTATCCTTACCAGTTCGGCATTGCAGGACTTTTCCTGACTCGTAAGTTCCTCTTCCCGCCGTAGTTTCATCTCCTTATATTCCTGAATCTGAACCTGCAGGATATCCAGACTCCGGATGATTTCTTCTATCTCCTTCCGGGTCCTTTCTGCCGCCTCCCTGCTCCTTATAAACCTGCCTTCCTGTACCTGAACCCTTTCTGCCTTCTGCGCGGTCTGAAACTTACCTTCCCACTTCTTACACTGCTCCTGAAGCTTTGCAAGTTCCTCTTCTTTGCTCTGTACCCGGTCAAACGCATCGAACAGGCGGTTCAGGGTCTCCCCTTCCTTCTTCCTACCGTTCAGCTCATCCAGACTCTTCTGCAGGGCCTTTGCCGTCTTTTTCTTCTCTTTTTCCAGAACACTTCCTGCTTCTATGATCTCCTGCAATGTCTCTATCACATCTTCGTAAGGGATCATGGCATAACTTTTCAGCTTCTCCCATTTCTCTATGTAAGACTCTATATCATCCGAACTGAACGTACCCCCGCCGTTCACCTCTGACGAATCAGACGAACCGGCGCCTGCCTCTATGCCGCGCCTATCAGAAATCACATCGTTATCATCTAGCGCTATACCTTCATCCACACACTCACCGTTCACCTCTGATAAATAAGTAGCATCTGCAAGCACAGTACCGGAATATAGCCGGATTCCATCCAGTTCCACCCGCTCCATCTCCTGCCTTGCAGCCTTCTGGTTGTCTTCTAACTGTCCGTATAAAAGCCCCGCACGCCGCTTCAGCTCTTCCTGCACACGGTAATACAATCTGGTCTGGAAGATCCGCGAGAAGATCTGCTTACGCTCCTTCGATTCCGCATGAAGCAGTTTCAGAAAATCTCCCTGGGCGATCATGGCGATCTGGGTAAACTGATCCGCATCCATCCCCATGATCTCCACAATCTTCTGATCCGTCTCCCGCTTCTTCCCGCGGTATGTACTTCCGTCCGGAAGAATCAGCTCAACCTTAGGAGACTCCTTCACATACCTTGGAGAGCCGTCTGCATATTTACGCTTTCCAAGCCGCATATACTCCGGATTCCTGCGGACCGTATACAGCTCATCCCGATAAGAAAAGGTATACTCCACATATGTATCCGTCTCTTCCGATGCATACTGGCTTCTCATCATATTTCCGTCACGTTTCCCGCCGCTCGTCTGGTCGTAGAGGGCATATGTGATCGCGTCAAATACCGTCGTCTTCCCCGCGCCCGTGTCCCCTGTGATCAGGAACAGGCCATGCTGTACATCTGCAAAATCAATCTCCGTCTTCTCTGCATAAGATCCGAAGGCTGACATGATTAATCTGACTGGTTTCACCCCTTATCCCTCCTTTACCTGCTCAAAGATCTGACACATCATCTCATATTCCTCTTCATTGAGCGCCCTGCCCTGCATCTCCTGGTAGAAATCCGCAAAATTCTCCATGGGATCCTTCATGACCAATTCCTCATCCAGCTCCGACAGCTTCGTCCTGGTCCGCATATTATCGACACGCACTTCCAGAATATGGTCAAATACCTTCTCAAGCTGCTCCTTGGGCTTGTAGGGATCCACCTCATCTGTCAGTGTCACGCTGATGTAATCGCCTCTCTCGTCTTCTGCCGCCTGCTCTATAATCTCCTTAAGCCGTCCCGTCTTCTTCCTTACATCCCGCAGAGGATGCAGCGGCATAAGCTCAATCAACGGCTCGTCTCCTTTATCCTTAAGTGTCACTACGGTCAAGGTCTTCTCATGCCCGGACTCACTGACTGAATATTTCAGAAGCGTGCCGCAGTAACGGATATGTGGGCCGACAATATTCTGCGGTCCATGCAGATGTCCCAGGGCAACATAATCAAAATCTTTCACAGCGCTGACATCCACATTCTCGATTCCTCCTACGGAGATCATTTCCGAATCACAGATGGAAGGATACACCACTTCTCTCAGTCCGTCTGTTCTTTCACTATCGTCCGATATCCCATGACTATCAGAAACTGATTCCCATTCTGATATCTTTCCTGCATTCACCCCGCCCTCACTGTTACCGGGAACGCATCCTTTAATAGTTCCTGTATAAAACTGATGGGAAACCAGTACATTCCGACGATTCCCGAAATCAATACTCTCCCGCTCAAGTATTTTCCCGACCGCATCCGTATAAGTCTCCGGCGCATCTTCCTCAAATACATTCCGCACATAAGAAGGCTTCATGAAGGGCAGCAGATAGAAGTCAACCTCGCCGTAAGCGTCCTCAAGCGTTACCTTCCGTACCCGCTCTGCCGCATCCCGCGGCGCACTCCCCGCCAGATAGATGTGATGCTTCCTCAAGATCTCTGCCGCATACTCGAGCCGCTCCCCCGAATCATGATTCCCGCTGATGATCAGTATCGGAATCGCAGGAGTGATCTCGGACAGCCGTGTAAGAAACCAGTCAAAGAGGGCAACCGCTTCTGCGGACGGCACCGACCGGTCGTAGATATCCCCTGCAATCACAATGGCGTCCGGACGAATGGATGCGGCATAAGCGACAATCTCCCCAAGAACCGCCTCCTGATCCTCTCTCAGGCTGTAATGATGGAGCTGTTTTCCAATATGCAGATCAGACAGATGAAAAAATTTCATAAAATCGGTTCCTTTCTATTTACATTTTATTCAATTGTACATTATAATTCTTTTCATACCCTATATTGTATTTATTACACTAAGTATACCGCCCTGCTGCGTAATAAGCAAATCATTTGAGAATGCTTTTTCGAGAGTGCACAATCTTGGTTATCATTTTAGAATCCTTCATAAGCCAGGAGAAATAGTATGTTACGAGACATTGACTTAAATAAAGTATCAGATGGAAAATTATATGGAAGCAACGATATGGCAAAGACGGACTGTAATGGCTGCAAGGGCTGTTCCTCCTGCTGCCGGGGCATGGGAAGTTCCATCATATTAGACCCCTTCGACGCCCACCGTCTCTGCACGGGACTTCATAAGTCTTTCGAAGAACTGCTTAACACCTGTCTGGAACTGAACGTTGCAGACGGCATAATCCTTCCTAACCTGCGGATGACAGAAGCAGAAGATGCATGCGCCTTCCTTCATAACGGGCGATGCTCCATCCACTCTATACGTCCGGGTATCTGCCGGATCTTTCCCCTGGGGCGGTTCTATGAGAACCACTCCTTTCGGTATTTCCTCCAGGTTCACGAATGTCCCGCGCCGGTAAAGAGCAAGGTCAAGATACGCAAATGGATCGATACGCCTGATTTCAGGCGCTATGAGCAGTTCATCACCGACTGGCATTATTACCTGAAACCGCTGCAGGAATATGCTATGGATTTTACCCATGGGGAGAATATACAGAAGCTCAGCATGTACATATTAAAGCAGTTCTACCTGAACCCCTATGACGCAGACAAAGACTTCTATCAGGAGTTCTATGAAAGGCTTGAGATCGCTTCAAAATATACCCCTTAACCTCTCAGGAATAATACCGGAGAAATCATGAGAAGCTTCCACAGCTACCGCACCTTTCCCCTCTGCATGTGCCGGCAAGTATCAGAGTCTGTCACTATAAGGCAGGGAAGATATGTACTCTTTCATATATTTCCAGTTCGGCGCGCCGCTCTTATCCACCGGCAGAAGGATAAGATCTTCCCTGTACTTTCTCTCAGTAACCTTTCTTCCATAGGCATATTTGTACTTATTCGCCATCAAAACCGTCCGCAGATACATATATACTTCTGTGGATACACCTCTCACATCCTTGAGCATAAGCGCCTTGGCCGAGTCTCCGATCACACACGGTTTATTATGATACGCCACATAGCCCGCCGTTCCTGATCTTGCAACGCTCAGACATGGTCTGGTGAGAATCTTATATCCCACGCTCTCGCAATACTCTCTGCTAAGCATCCCCAATACCGCATTGTTTGCCGCGCCGCTCTGAACCGCCTCTATATCTCCCGGGAAATCCGTAATCTCCTCCTTGGTGACTCCTGCGCCGTTGTAGATCTCGAAGATATCTCCAACCTTAAATTCAGCAAAATCTACTCTTCTTCTCCTCTTTCTCTTAGCGCTTGAAACTCCCGGCGTCAGAGTTCTCCCAAAGACATGCTCCGGGTCTGTCCTGACCATATAAGACAGATAATCCAGAATCGTTTCCTCAAAATCATCGTCTGACAGCCTCCCAAAATCCGTATTCATATAAGCTTCACACAGCCATTCATCTGTATCCGTCACACAGGCCTTCGTCGACAACCCTGCGCATTCCTCCTTCTCCCGATACAATCCCAGCCACCGTGCCTTAACCTCATGCCATCTGTGAAAAGCATCGATACGTCCCAGCTTCTTCTTTTTTACAAAGCCGTCGTCCTTACAAAAACCAAAGAATGTAGAAACCGACGAGTCATGCGGCCTCCCGGCTTCCCACACCATAACACAGACATTCGTCGACGCATTATTGCCATAGAAAATGTCATCCGGCATTGAAAATACAGCTTTTAATGTATGCTTCTGCATCAATCTCTTACGTATATCCCTGAACTTGGTCCCTATCGCACAGCTTACCGGGCATACGACTGCCAGTTCCCCTCCCTGACACAGTAAGCCAAGCTCCTGCTCCACAAACTCCAGTTCTGCATGATCCTTCTGTGAATATGGCGGATTCAGAAGTCCCTTGTTCAGAACGACCGGTTCACCGTTCGTATCTCTTAAATTCTGTAGTCTCGCCAGCGTCTCCTTATCAAAACAGTCTCCATGTATCACATGGGACTTGCCGTCTCTTCTCATGATCATATTGGCGATTGCCAATGTATGAATATCCGCATCCTGCTCTATACCATAGAGATTATTCTTACGGATATAATCTATCTCTTCAGGAGTCACAGCCTGCTTAAACATAACCCCCATAGCCGTAACCAGAAACGCGCCGCTGCCGCAGCAGATATCAATTACCTTAGAATTCTTGTCAATATTAATCAACTCCGCCATAAACTCTGTCAAGTGCTGCGGCGTCAGAACAATCCCCAGTGAATTCCCGTCACCTGACGAATAGCTGATGAATTCATGGTAGAACACGCCTAAAGCGTCTATCGTATTCCCCACATAATCCATCATGGGCTTCACCTTCATCTCCAGCTCACGTATATACCAGCGAAGCGAATGATCTTCACCAAGCGGAGTCGCTTTCAGCTTGATCACGGAATCAATCTCTTTAAACCGTCCCTTGATCTCCGCAATCTTCCTTGCTTCAATCTCTCCATCGTTCAATACACGTTCTATGGCTGAACAACAGCTGTCTAACAGTGATGAAAACCGCGTCAGCTTATCATAATCTGCGCAAAAGCCATCATCCTGCAGAGCAAGGAGAATCCCTGCGATAAAGAGCGGCTTCAGCTTCTCTGTCATCTTATTAATCCTGAGAGAATCGTGCATATTGACTGCCGTCGCCTGAATATCGTTAAGGTTATATTCCTTCTGGATCTTCTCCCCCTTTATCATTTTCAGATAATTCTCCGGTTCAAGCAGAAGGTTCCTTAACTTTTCATATTCTCTGTAATCCTCACACCCTTTCGGCCAATAGAATGTAGACACCTGATTCTTCCCGGATTCAGTCCCGCTCTCTGCCACAGCAATCACATTAAATTCATCCTTCAGATACTTGGCATAATAAAGGACTCCGTCAACCGCATATCCCGACGGCCGGTCTCTCTTAGCGCTCTCATGTAATCTGACGCTCTTCTTACACTCAACAACTATAAGCGTGTTCAGTTCATGCTCGAAGGTTATAATATATTCCGGCATAGCACTCTTCAAAGTCCCTCCCTCTGAAGGATAACTGCCAAGCGGACATCTCTGCGGCTTGCCCCCTGCACGGCGCAAAGCATTATTAATGGAAGAAACAGGACATCTCTCTCCCTGCACATAGACATGCCCGAACTTATTCTTTCCAAGCTCAATCTTCATCTCTCTTCTTATCAATTCTTCCGCATGTCTCTCAATTCTGCCGCACATACTATATCATCCTCCATTGGATTCCCGATTCTGCCAAATCACACTGTACAAAAATATACCCTTCCGCACTTGACGCACTGCATTGAATCACCGATTCTGCAAAATCGCACTGCCCCCAAATGTCTTCTCCCTGAATATGAATCGCGATTTAAAACGATGCTTAAGTCAGCCGCATTCCATCACGTCCATCATGTGTCCCCTGAACGTACATTTATTATAGCAAACATATGTTTGTTTTGCAAGTATAATTTTATAAATTTCTCCGTCTACAGACGTCCTGTCCGGTAATTGCGAAGCATACACAGCAGCCCTTCATCTGTTCCATTTTCTAAAATATACTGATAAACTATATCATAATGCAGCGCTGCACGGATAAAATCCAGATCCAAAAGCGGCAGGACATCCACCAGGCGTTTCTTACAGAGATAATTGATCTGCTTAAGCCGTTCTGTGTCGCGCTTTTTGCGCCGGGCCTCCATAGCCGGATACCCTGCCCCAAAGGAAGCGCCAAACAACGCCCTGATCGTCTCCGTGAAATTAATCTCTCCCGCCCAGCCCCAATTCAATCCCAGCGGGTAGGAAACCGCATTGCCGTTATTGATCTGCCCAAATAAGAATGCATCTGCCGGGCTTTGCACATATCCGCAGATGACTCCCGGCAGACTGTTACAGGCAAGCATCATACCCTGCCCGGACGAACAGCCGGTTATGATGAAATCAACGGCTTTGCTCTCCAGAAGCAGGCTGACACACAGCGCAATCTCTACGTAGCTGAGCTGTTCTGTCCCCTGTTCAAATATACCAAAGTTAATGATTTCATGTTCCTTCGAAATGGTCTGCAACACACATCTTTCCATTATCGGATTTTTACTTTTCTGTGAACTTGCCTGAATTATGCCTATCTTCATCCGTACCTCCGATCCTTCCGTGTCTTGGCAGCAATATTGGTATTTTCAGTAATTCATTATATGCGATAAAATCATTTTTTGTTTCTTCATAAACTCTACTTTATCGTTCATTCTTACTTCAACATTAACAAGTCCCAACTTCTGCATCATATGCGCATTCCTAATAGCCACTGCAGCAAAAATGATAGTTACAAAATAGGCAGTAAGTTGCAGACTATCTGATAATCTGGAATCTCTTGGTATTTATTTTATCATTCTTCCCGCAAACTATCATCAACATATTCTTCGTTTAGTCCGCACAAATTACTGTAACAAAATTAAACTCATTAAAACTACATATTTTTCATTCGTCTGTTCAGAATCTATCACTTCAAAAATAGCAAATCAGCGTAAGTAATACAACCGTACTACTCACGCCTTTTGCCTGTCTATCTTTCACTTTTTGCTTCAGATCACTCCATGCTTCTTCTCGATTATTTCTGCACAATATTAATAATCTTCTTCGGAACATAGATCTCTTTCACAATATTCCCGGTCAGCTTATCCGCTACCGCGGCCTTGCCTGCCGCAATCGCGTCTTCTTTGGAGATGTCCGCCGCCACAGAGATCACGGCTCTAGTCTTGCCGTTGATCTGAACCGGCACCTCGATCTCGTCGTCCTTCATCATCTCCTCGTCATATTCCGGCCAGCCCGCTGCGAACACGCTGCCTTCATGTCCTAACTGCTCCCAGATCTCCTCCGCCATATGCGGGGCAAACGGAGACAGCAAAACCGCCATGGTCGATAACGTCTCCTTATCAATGCCGCCTTCCTTCTTGGCGATCTCGATCAGGTTGTTGTTATGCTCCATGAACCCGGAAATCGCCGTATTCAGGCTGAAACTCTCCAGACGCTTCGTGATATCGCATACCAGCCGGTGGCGCTCCTTGATCATCGCCTTAGACGCCTTGATATCCGCATCCTTGCTGTCCATCACCAGATTCCACACGCGCTTTAAGAATCGGTTCACGCCGTCGATCCCGCGGTCGTCCCACTCGGCGTCCAGCTCCGGCGGTCCCACGAACAACTCGTACATACGCAGAGAATCACAGCCATAATCCCTCACCAGATCATCCGGAGAAACCACATTGCCCTTGGACTTGCTCATCTTGATTCCGTTCTTCCCGGTGATCATCCCCTGGTTGAACAGCTTCTGGAACGGCTCGTCAAAATCAATAGCCCC
>CAMSTW010000044.1 GCA_947063855.1 uncultured Dorea sp. | reverse complement strand
TAGAGGAAATACTATTAATAGGTTCATTATTTAATAATCCTATAGCAAAAGAAATTAACTTTAAGATTGTTGTCTTTCCAGATGCATTAATACCAATAAAAGAGAGTGTTGGACTTGTATAAACATTAGAAAACACATTGAACATTTGTTCTTTAGCATCATTATCTACTCTTTGTTGTGCAACGAAGTCCACGTTCAAAGTATTTTTTAAATTTTGTAAACCTTTTATGGATAATTTTAAGATTTTCATGTTCTTCCCCTTTTTCCACGGTATTTACGTTTTTGTTATGTTATTATATATGCTTTTTTGTATTATTTCAACTATTATTTCCGATATTTTTGTAATTATACTAATTTCCTATAAAGGGAAATTTTTAAAAAAAGCAGGGGATTCTACGTTCCCTGCTTTCTTTCCATCACCTTGCAAAACACCACCGCCACAATCGTACTCACCGCCGTAGCCGCAATCCCCGCCCCTACAATCGCCGCCGGGTTCACGCTCCCATACTGGCTGCGGTAGGCGATCACATTTACCGGAATCAACTGCAGCGACGAGATATTAATAATCAGAAACGTACACATCTCATTGCTGGCAATTCCCGGCTTTCTCACAGGTCCGGGGAGCCGCCCGCGTCTACGGTCTTCTTCCAGTTTAGATAGTTCCTCCATTGCCTTAAGCCCCGCCGGGGTAGCCGCCCACCCAAGCCCCAGCACATTGGCGATAATATTCGTAGTGATATGCTCCTCGGCCGGATGGCCGGCAGGAAGCAAGGGGAAGAGGAACCGGATCAGGGGGCGGATCTTCCGGGACGCGGCCTTTACGATACCGGCCCTGGAGGCGATCTCCATCAGTCCCACCCAGAAGGACATGACGCCCATCATGGTGATACAAAGGGTAATGGCTTCTTTGGAGGAATCCAGGGCGGCGTTGGTGATGTCCGGCATCCGCCCGGTGAAAGCGGCAAAGATGATACCGGTCAATATCATGCCTGCCCACAGGTAATTCAACATTTGTTACACCTACGTTATATTTTTACCTATACCATATGCGGGAATATACAGAAGTAGAAGAGATTTTGTCTGATTGACGCAGGCGTAAAAGTAATGATATTTTTACCTATGAGTTGATTTTCTTAGATTTTCATATTATATTAAGAAATGTACCAGTGTCCCGGCCGGAAATCAAACGGATGGAGCATTCGTGTGCGAACTTTGCGGGGAAATCATTTGACAGGAGAGGATATTGTGGAGAATCTGCGGATCGAACTGCCGGAGAGGGTAGACAGGATCATTACGATATTACAGAAGCATGGATATGAAGCATATGCGGTAGGCGGGTGTGTCAGGGATTCCATCCTTGGGAGAGCGCCAATGGACTGGGATATCACCACGTCGGCCATGCCAAAGGAGACGAAGGCGCTGTTTACCAAGACCTTCGATACGGGGATTGAGCACGGGACGGTCACGGTGATGATGGGCGAAGAAGGGTTCGAGGTGACAACCTACCGGATTGACGGAGAGTATGAGGACTGCCGTCATCCCAGCGAAGTGACCTTCACCAGGAATCTGCGGGAGGATCTTCTGAGACGGGATTTTACGATCAACGCCATGGCGTACAATGAGAAAGACGGGCTGGTGGATATCTTTGGCGGAATCCAGGATCTTAGGGCAGGCGTGATCCGGTGTGTGGGAGACGCCGCGGAGAGATTCTCGGAGGATGCACTCAGGATATTGCGGGGCGTACGCTTTGCGGCACAGCTGGGATTCGAGATAGAAGGGGAGACGCGGGAGGCGATGCGCATGCTTGCGCCGATGCTTGAGAGGATCAGTGCGGAGAGGATTCAGGCGGAACTTGTGAAGCTGCTTGTGTCAGGCCGTCCGGAGCTTTTGCGGGATGCATATGAGCTGGGGCTTACCCGGATATTTCTGCCGGAATTCGACCGTATCATGGAGACGGAGCAGGAGACGCCCCACCATATGTATTCTGTGGGGGAGCATACGCTTCGCGCCATGGGAAATATTCGGGCGGATAAGGTGTTAAGGCTGACGATGCTTCTGCACGATATGGGGAAGCCTGCGCTTAAGACGGTGGACGGCGACGGCGTGGCACATTTTAAGAAGCATGCCGTCAGGAGCCGGGAGATTGCAAAGAATGTGCTCAAGAGGTTGAAATTCGATAACGATACGATGAATAAGGTGACCCGCCTGGTATTCTATCATGATTACCGTATGCCGGCGGCAGCAGGGAATGTCCGCCGTGCCATGAATAAGATCGGAAGGGAGTTATTTCCCTTATATATAGAAGTCCGCCGTGCGGATATACTGGCACAGAGTATGTACCAGAGAGAGGAGAAGGTGAAGAACCTTAAGGAGACAGAGCGGCTGTACCGGGAGATCGTGCAGGCCGGACAGTGTGTATCCCTTAAGGAACTGGCGGTGTCAGGAAAGGATCTGATCGAAGCCGGGATGAAGCCGGGGAAGGAGATGGGAGACTGCCTGAACGAACTGCTTGACCTGGTGATTGACGATCCTGAGAAAAATGTGAAGGAAGAGCTGCTTCGCATAGTTTTATTATCTTCCCGGGAATAAGCATATTTCCCCGGTCCCCGTCATACGATAGAGAGAATATGTAATGTAAGTGCAGGGGATGAATATGCAGGAGTATGAACTAAGTGTATTAGAACAGTATGATATAGAAGTCAGCGGCACCCGCAAGGCCAGGGGTGCTGTTTTATGCGATACAGACCGGGGACTCCTGTTGCTGAAGGAAGTGAAGGTGTCGGAAAAGCGTATTCCTGCGTTGTCAGAGCTGCATGAGTATCTTCAGAGCCAGGGATATGTACGGACGGACCGGATCATACTGACAAGAGACGGAGAGTATCTCTCCAGATTAGAGGATGGCAGCCAGTATCTGCTTAAGGCATGGTTCCAGGGACGGGAGTGTGATATCAAGAAGCCGGCGGAGCTTCTTGGCGCAACAGGGAATCTGGCGAAGCTCCATGTACTGATGTGCCATAGGCTTACACATAACGTGACGCCGGGGGCACATATGGGCGAGGAGTATCTGCGCCATAACCGGGAACTTAAAAAGGTTAGAAAATTTATGAGAAGCATATCGCCGAAAGGGGAATTCGAGACAGCCTTTCTCGCATGCTTCGACCAGATGTATCAGTGGGCGGATGCGGCGGTCAGAGAGCTTGAGTCTTCCGGATATGACAGGATCTATAAAGAGAGTGTTGAGAACTGCTGTATGACTCATGGTGAATACAACTACCATAATATATTAATGCTCCAGGGCGACTATAGTTATAGGAAGGAACCCGCTCAGATTGCCGTGACGAATTTTGAGAAATTCAAGCGGGATGTGCAGGCAGAGGATCTGTATTATTTTCTCCGCAAGGTGATGGAGAAGCATGGCTGGAAGGTCCGCCTTGGCGACAATATGCTGAACGCCTATTCTGCGATCCGGCCGCTGGCAAAGGAGGATATGGAATACCTGAAGGTCCGCCTGATCTATCCGGAGAAATTCTGGAAAACGGGCAATTCCTACTATCATTCGAATAAGGCGTGGATCTCGGCGAAAAGTATCGAGAAGCTGTCTGTGGCGATACGGCAGACGGAAGAGAAGAGACGATTCCTGGAAGAAATATTTTCGTTTCATTTATGATTCCAGGGCAACATATTTATTTACGTTTGGAGTGTCCTGGTGTATAATAGAACTACTAAGGACTAGGAGGTACTAAAATGGAATATCGTGAAAGATATAAGGAGTGGCTTGATCATGCATATTTTGACGAGGCGACAAAGGAAGAGCTGAGAAGCATTGCGCAGGACGATAACGAGGTGAAGGAGAGATTCTATAAGGATCTTGAGTTTGGGACGGCGGGTCTGCGCGGCATTATCGGCGCCGGTACGAATCGTATGAATATCTATACGGTGAGAAAGGCGACCCAGGGGCTTGCCAACTATATCATCAGCAAGGGTGAACAGAAGAAGGGCGTGGCGATTGCATATGATTCCCGCCGGATGTCCCCGGAATTCGCAGATGAGGCGGCGCTGTGCCTTGCGGCCAACGGGATCAGGGCGTATGTATTCGAATCCTTACGTCCCACGCCGGAGTTGTCCTATGCGGTGCGCTCTCTTGGCTGTATCGCCGGGATCAATATTACCGCCAGCCATAATCCGCCGGAGTACAACGGATATAAGGTGTACTGGGAGGACGGCGCGCAGATTACGCCGCCCCATGACAAGGGTATCATGGATGAGGTGAAGGCTGTCGAGGATTATAACACGGTTAAGACGATGAATCTTGAGGATGCCAAGGCGTCTGGCCTCTATGAGGTGATCGGGGCGGCAGTAGACGACGGCTATATCGCGGAACTTAAGAAGCAGGTGCTTCATCAGGATTCCATTGACGCGGTGAAGAAGGATCTGAAGATTGTATACAGCCCGCTTCACGGGACCGGCAACATCCCTGCAAGAAGGATTCTTAAGGAGTTAGGCTTCGAGAATGTATATGTTGTAAAGGAGCAGGAGCTTCCGGACGGAGAGTTCCCGACCGTTTCTTATCCGAATCCGGAGGCGGCGGAAGCCTTTGAACTCGGGCTTAAGCTTGCGAAGGAAGTGGACGCGGATCTGGTGCTCGCAACAGACCCGGATGCAGACCGTCTCGGCGTGTATGTAAAGGATACGAAGTCCGGAGAATATAAGGTACTGACGGGTAATATGTCCGGCTGTCTCCTGGCTGATTATGAGATCGGGCAGCGTAAGGCTCTTTACGGCCTGCCGGAGGATGGTTATCTGATCAAGACGATTGTTACCTCCAACCTGGCCGACGCCATTGCCAGAGGATACGGCATCGGTCTGATCGAGGTACTTACAGGCTTCAAGTTCATCGGGCAGCAGATTCTTGGATTCGAGACGAGCGGTAAGGGAACCTATCTCTTTGGATTTGAGGAGAGTTATGGATGTCTGATCGGGACCCACGCAAGGGACAAGGATGCGATCGTTGCGACGATGGCGCTGTGCGAGGCGGCTGCTTACTATAAGACCCAGGGCAAGACTTTGTGGGATGCCATGGTGGACATGTATGACAAGTATGGTTATTATAAGGATGACATCCAGTCTATCACCCTGAAGGGGATCGAAGGGCTTCAGAAGATCCAGGAGATCTTAGAGACGCTTCGCAGGAATCCGCCGGCAGAGGTGGGCGGCTATCAGGTAGTGAAGGCCAGAGACTATCAGGCGGAGACCGTCAGAGATATCGCGTCAGGCGAAGTGACAGGAACCGGGCTTCCGAAGTCCAACGTACTGTATTACGATCTGACAGACGATGCATGGCTGTGTGTAAGGCCGTCAGGAACCGAGCCGAAGGTGAAGTTCTATTATGGTATCAAGGGAACCTCCCTTGCGGATGCGGACGAGAAGTCGGCGAAGCTGGGAGAAGAAGTTCTGTCCATGATTAACGGAATGCTCTAATTCCTTAAAATACAAGGAAAACCGAGAATTGCCTTGACAATTGCCGGGAAAGCGTTTATAACTTTAATTACAGGTCTCCTGTGCAGCCGGCACGGGAGCTGTATATATCTTGCGGGACGGTAAGAATGTCCGCCTGTCTGCGGGCTGTTGCGGCAGAAGCAGAACAGGCAGAACGGACAGCAGAATTGTCTGATTTCTGCAGACTGTTGCGGCAGACAGAACGGACAGCAGAATTGTCCGGTTTCTGCAGGCTGCTGCGGCAGACGGTCAGAAGGGACAAGAGGATCGTCCGCCTGTCTGCAGACTGTTACGGCAGAAGCAGAACAGGCAGAACGGACAGTCAGGACTGTCCGTCCGTTCACAGGGCGTGCGTCATGGGATGCCCGGGATGGATAAGATAATAGAATAAGGGATTCTATATGTAAACAAGAGGAGGAAATTATCCATGAATAAGACAGAATTAGTAGCAGCGATTGCTGACCAGGCAGAGTTATCCAAGAAGGATTCCGAGAAAGCGTTGAAGGCTTTTATCGATGTTGTGACAGATGAACTGAAGAAGGAGCATAAGGTTCAGCTTGTTGGCTTTGGTACTTTCGAAGTAAGCAAGAGAGAGGCAAGAGAGGGAAGGAATCCGCAGACAGGCAAGACGATGAAGATTGAGGCTTGCAAGGCTCCTAAGTTCAAGGCTGGTAAAGCATTGAAGGACGCTGTTAACGAGTAATTCGTCAGAGAAGAGAATGCCGCGGTATACAGGCCGGCAGATTCTATATAAGAATGGGGATAAGGATGCCGCAAGAGTCGTGCGTGACTTGGGGCATCCTTTTTACATTACAAACAGGAGGAGTATACAGATGAGACTGGATAAATTCTTAAAAGTGTCGCGTCTGATCAAGCGCCGGACGGTGGCGAACGAAGCGTGCGACGCCGGGCGTGTATCCGTGAACGGACAGACGGCGAAGGCGTCCGTCAAGGTTAAGCCGGGGGATATCATAGAGATACAGTTCGGTACGAAGACGGTCAAGGTGGAGGTCCTTGACATCCAGGACACGACAAAAAAGGAAGAAGCGAAGGACTTGTTCAAATATTTGTAATAATCAGGCACAACCGTTCATATGATTATTAAGAAAGGTTGTGAAGCGCATGGAAGAAAGAACCGTACAGAAAAGTCATAAGCTGGTGATCAATAACCGCAAGACCAGTTTTGTTACAGGAGTCATGGACGTATTATCTTTTGATCTGAATGAGATCCTGCTTGAGACGGAGCAGGGGATGATGATGGTGAAGGGCACGGATCTGCATGTGAACCGACTGAGCCTGGAGAAGGGTGAGGTGGATCTGTCGGGAAATATAGACAGTGTCGCTTATTCTGATGTCCAGAGCCACGCAAAGCAGCAGGATAATCTGTTCTCCAAGCTGTTCAGGTGACGGTATGCCGGGGATCAGAGAAGAGATGACGGTGTTTCTTGTGGCCCTGGTCTCGGGTGCCATAGTGCGTCTGGCGTATCAGTGTATCCGTTGTTTCCGGCGGATTGTGGAGCATAAGCTGCTGGCTGTAAATGTAGAGGATATGATTTTCTGGGTGGGTTCTGCCGTCTATATGTTTGTGCAGATTTACCATACAAGCGATGGTAGTATCCGCTGGTATTTTGTACTAGGTGTTGCGCTTGGAGTGATTTTTATGACAGTTTTCTTAAGAGGGGTCAGGAACCTGTCTGAAAAAATCTACGGCGGTAAGAAGAAAGATTTATCGTCAGGGACTTGATAAAGCAGAAGAAAAAAGTTAATATATATAGACGAGAATGTGGGAGAGTATAACTGGTGTAAGGGACTTCCCGAGATACCGGGGTAAGGGTGAAGGATATATGATGGATAAGAGAAAGAGACGCCGTAAGGGGCGCCGGGGGAGGCGCGTGCAGCGTCACAAAAGAAGCGTGCTGGCGGTCAGTGCGGTTGTCTTTCTGCTGTTTGTGGTCGTGTCGGCCAAGAGCCTGTCTCTGCGGGAGAAGGAAGCCCAGTATAAGGCCCAGGAGATGGAGCTTGAGGCGCAGATCCGCGAAGAGAAGGCGCGCGCGGCCAAGATAGAGGAGCTTGGCGAATATGTCGGAACCGACGAGTATGTGGAGGACACAGCAAGGGAGAAGCTGGGTCTGGTACATGAGAATGAGATTGTGTTCCAGGCAGAATAATTGACAGATGATAAGCTTTAGGAGATATATCCTAAGGCTTTTTGTTTTTTTAAAACCATTGAAAGGGGAGCGAAAAATGGCAGAAGTGAGGGAGAAAGAGACTTTTATCAATCCGTATGTCGTGCAGATGGACAAGTTTGCGGATTCTCTGATACATTTGTCGAAGACATTTCTTACACTGGAGGAGTATAAGGGAACCTATTCGAAGGAAGAGATCGAGGAGATGTTTCTTAAGGTCACGGATAAGGTGTGCGAGAATTGTGAGAAGAAGGAATGGTGTCTGGGGGAGAACCGTGTACATACCTATCAGATGCTCTATGAGATACTGTGTACAGTGGAGGAATTCGGCGCAGAACTGAACGTGGAGTTGAAGAGAAGCCTTCAGAAGCGCTGTATCAGGGCGCCGCGGTTTTTGAGGGAGACGCTGGAGTCTTTCGAGAATATGAAGAAGATCATGATGTGGAGTAACAAGATTGTGCAGAACCGGGAAGGGTACGCGCAGCAGCTGAACCATTTCGCACAGATGATCCAGCAGACGACACGGGAACTGGATGCGGGGATTTTTGAGGACGAGCATCTGGAGAAGCGGTTGAAGACGCAGCTTAAGAAGGGGGGAGCGCGGATGCTGTCCTCTGTATTCTATATGACGAATCAGGGCAAATACGAGATCCATCTCACGGTGAAGTCGATGAAGGGGCATGTGATTCCCACGAAGGAGCTGGCTTCGGTCGTGGGGACGTGTACGGGCAGGACTATGACGCCCCAGATGGGCGAGCGTCCGCTTGTGGGCGAGGAGTACTGCACGGTTGCCTGTGTGGAGAGCGCCAGATTCCATACCCTGCAGGGGGTGGCGAAGATCGGGAAGGGGTGCAGCAAGATCTCGGGAGATACCTTTCTTATGACGGACCTGCCGGGAGGAAAGAAAGGGATCGCCCTGTCTGACGGCATGGGCTCCGGGGAAGAGGCGTTCCGGGAGAGTAAGATGGTGGTCGAGATGTTAGAGGAGCTTCTGGAAGCGGGGTTCCCGGTTACCATGGCGGTCCAGCTGATGAATACGGCGCTGGTGATCGCCAGGGAGGAGATCCGCTTCTCTACCATCGACGCCAGTCTGTTCGATCTGTATAACGGGACCTGCGAGTTTGTCAAGGCAGGAGCGTCGACCACATTTATCAAGAGAAAGGATACGGTCGAGACGATCACTTCGTCTTCTCTCCCGGTGGGAGTGGTCCGGGAGCTTGAACTTGAGCCGGTGGAGCGTAAGCTTGAGGACGGGGATTATGTGGTGATGGTGACGGACGGGGTGCTGGACGCGCTGCCGGTGGGAGAGCAGGAGACGCTGATGAGTCAGTTTATCAGGGAGTCCAACATCGTGAATCCCAAGGAGCTGGCGCACCATATCCTGGAGAAGGTACTGGAATGGACGGAGGAGGTGCCGGTGGACGATATGACGGTGCTGGTGATCGGGATATGGAGGTTGTGAAAATAACTTGCATTTTCGGGAGAAGTTCTATATATTTATACTACAAGGCATGCTGACAGGTGCCTTGCGGAAGGATGAAGGGTATGTATCAGCGGGTAAGAGCGTATATCCGGCGTTATCATATGCTGAACAGTGAGGATAGAGTGATTGCAGGCGTATCGGGAGGTGCAGATTCCATATGCCTTCTTTTCATGCTTACAGAGCTTGCGGAGGAGATCGGATTCTCCCTGACGGCGGTGCATGTCCATCATGGCCTGAGAGGAGAGGCGGCAGATGCGGACGCGGCCTATGTGGGACGGGTGTGCAGGGAGCAGGGCGTCAAGCTTCGGACCTTCTGCGAGGATGTGGAGGGATATGCCCGCAGGCACGGTCTTACGCTTGAGGAGGCGGGGCGGGATGTGCGCCGTGAATGTTTCCTGACGGTGCTTAGAGAAATGAACGGCACGAAGATCGCGCTTGCCCATCACCAGAACGATAACGCAGAGACTCTGATCTGGAACCTGTGCAGAGGATGCGGGCTTAAGGGCCTGGGCGGGATCGCTCCGGTGACGGACGTGTGGATACGGCCGCTTTTGTGCCTTCGAAGAGAAGAGATTGAATCATATCTTGGGAAAAGGGGAATATCTTATTGTACAGATGCATCGAATCTGGAGGATGCTTATACAAGGAACCGGATACGAAACCATGTGATTCCGTATCTTGAGGACCAGGTGAACAGCCGGA
Organism: uncultured Dorea sp.; assembly: GCA_947063855.1. GTDB lineage: Bacteria > Bacillota > Clostridia > Lachnospirales > Lachnospiraceae > Sporofaciens. The sequence goes on along the minus strand of CAMSTW010000044.1, from coordinate 19,328 downwards.
CCGTGGCGCATATGTCGGAGGCTATGGAGCAGCTGCGCCTGACCGGAGAATATATAGAGCAGGAGGCGAAGCGGTATGAGGGACTCTGTGTCCGGTATGGGCCGGATGGCACGGCGGTCCTTGACGAGGAAGGGTTTTGGCAGGTTCCGGAGGCGCTTAAGGGGTATGTGCTTTACGGGATGCTCTGCCGGGCGGCGGCGCGAAGGAAGGATATTGAGGCGCAGCATGTAAGGCTGCTTGCGGAACTTCTGAAGAAGCAGACGGGCCGCCGGCTGGATCTGCCATATGGCGTGCAGGCCAGAAGATGTTACGAAGGGATTGAGCTCTGCCGGGCGGGATCGTATGGGGCGGACGCCGTAAGAGCGGATATGAAGACAGAGAACGTTCCGGTACGCATGCAGATCCTGGAACGCACGGAGGATATGGTAATATTTCCGGAAACCCCCTACACGAAATGGTTCGACTATGATATAATAAAGAGTACTGTACAAATCAGACACAGGGAGCCGGGGGACCGGATTACGATTTCCGGGGACGGGAAGACCCAGAAGATTAAGCAGTATTTTATCAACGAAAAGATACCCCAAAAGCTGAGGGACGGAATATGGCTCGCGGCAGATGGGAAGGATATTATGTGGGTTGTCGGATACCGGCAGAGCCAGAGATATCAGATTACGGATAAGACCAGGAGGATCCTGGAGATAGAAGTTTACGGAGGACAAGGCAGTGGCGGAGAGTATTAAGGTATTGAAATCGGAAGAAGACGTTGCGAAGAGGATCGAGGAGATGGGGAGACAGATCAGCGAGGAGTATGAAGGAAAACAGATTCATATGATCTGTGTTCTTAAGGGCGGAGTGTTTTTCATGTGTGAGCTTGCGAAGCGGGTCAGCGTGCCGGTTTCCCTTGACTTCATGAGCGTGAGCAGCTACGGAGACGGGACGGCGTCCAGCGGTGTTGTGAGGATTGCCAAGGATCTGGACGAATCCCTGGAAGGCAAGGATGTGCTTGTAGTGGAGGATATTATTGATTCGGGAAGGACACTTTACTATCTGCTGGATATTCTGGCGAAGAGGCGTCCGGCGAGCATGAAGCTGTGCACCCTCCTTGACAAGCCGGACAGAAGAGTCCGGGATGTGAAGGTGGATTATGTGGGATTCGAGATCCCGGATGAGTTCGTCGTAGGATATGGTCTTGACTATGCGCAGAAATACAGGAATCTGCCTTATATCGGTATTATCAGCGGGGTAGAATAGAAAGGGGTAGTAGGACATTGAATGACAGAAGGGTAAGAGGACTGAGCGGAGCCACGATCTTGACGCTGGTTGTATGTGTGTTCATTCTTTTGTGGTTTACCAATCAGTTTGACCAGAAGGAAGAAGAGATAACATGGAAGGAATTCGAAGAGCTGGCTGTGGACGAGGATACGCAGAGTATCGTCATCACGCAGAATAAGAATGTTCCGACCGGGAGAGTGACGATAGAACTCACAGAAGCGGACGGCGGGACGAGTTATAAGTATCTGTATGTTTCGGATGTGAACGTGATCCAGGAATATCTGAAGGATAAGGAGATTGAGTATGAGATGCCGGACGTCCGGGAGGACAGCTGGTTTGCGACGGTGGTTGTACCGGTGCTTCTGACGCTTCTGGGAGTCATGCTGATCTTCACGGTGATGAACAGGCAGGGCGGCGGTGCCAACGCCAAGGCCATGAATTTCGGTAAGAGCCGTGCAAGGATGAGCATAGGCGGCGATAAGAGCATCACATTTTCCAAGGTCGCGGGACTGAAGGAGGAGAAGGAGGAGCTGGAGGAGATTGTGGATTTCCTGAAGGCCCCAAAGAAATATATCCAGGTAGGGGCAAGGATCCCCAAGGGAGTACTGCTGGTGGGTCCTCCGGGAACAGGTAAGACGCTGCTTGCCAAGGCGGTGGCGGGTGAAGCGGGCGTGCCGTTCTTCACCATATCCGGGTCGGACTTCGTGGAGATGTTCGTGGGCGTAGGTGCGTCCCGTGTCCGGGATCTCTTCGAGGAGGCAAAGAAGAATTCACCGTGTATCATCTTTATTGACGAGATCGACGCCGTAGCCAGACGGCGCGGAACAGGTATGGGCGGCGGCCACGACGAGAGAGAGCAGACGCTGAACCAGCTGCTGGTTGAGATGGATGGTTTTGGGGTCAACGAAGGCGTGATCGTGATGGCGGCGACGAACCGCGTGGATATCCTGGATCCCGCAATCTTACGTCCGGGACGGTTCGACCGCCGGGTGACGGTAGGAAGGCCGGATATTCAGGGCAGGGAGGAGATCTTAAGAGTCCACGCCAAGGGAAAGCCCCTCAGTGAAGAGATCGATCTGAGACAGATTGCCCAGACGACGGCCGGATTCACCGGTGCGGATCTGGAGAACCTGCTGAATGAGGCGGCGATTCTGGCGGCGAAGGAAGGCCGGATATTCCTGATGCAGGAGGATATCAAGAGGGCGTTCGTGAAGGTAGGTATCGGTGCGGAGAAGAAGAGCCGTGTGATCTCGGATAAGGAGAAGCGGATCACGGCGTTCCATGAGGCGGGACATGCGATCCTGTTCCATGTACTTCCGGATGTAGGACCGGTCTACAGCGTGTCGATCATCCCTACGGGAGGGGCGGGAGGCTATACGATGCCGCTTCCCGAGAACGACGAGATGTTCAACACAAGAGGCAAGATGCTCCAGGATATTACGGTTGCGCTTGGCGGCCGTGTCGCAGAGGAGGAGGTGTTAGATGACATCACCACCGGCGCGTCCCAGGATATCAAGCAGGCGACCAGTCTTGCCAAGTCTATGGTGACCAAGTTTGGCATGTCCGAGGCGGTCGGCCTGATCAATTATGATAATGACAACGACGAAGTATTTATCGGCCGCGATCTGGCCCATGCGTCCCGGGGGTACGGGGAGAGCGTGGCGACGACGATCGATCAGGAAGTGAAGAGAATTATTGATGAATGCTATAGCAGGGCAAGAGATGTAATCAGGAAATATGATGATGTACTTCATGCATGTGCAGATTTATTGCTGGAAAAAGAAAAGATCTCAAGAGAAGAATTTGAATCGTTATTTGCGGGAGAGGTATCCGAAGCATAGTAGATAATAATTAAAGGGGGATTACGGCATGAATGAACAGGCATTATTTTGTGATGGAACAGCGAATTATGTGATACCACAGGAGCCCCAGGAGAATGAGATTGTAAGACTGCGTTTTCGCACAGCGAAGGATGATGTGGACAGAGTACGTCTGATGACGGCGGTCGGCGGATATGACATGAGAAAGGAGAGAGGCGGCGCACAGGAACAGGAGAGTGAGTTCGATTATTATTCGATCAGCTGGCGTCTGAGTGAGACACCGTTTCGTTATTGTTTTGAGATAAAGAGCGGCGGGGAGGTGTGCTATTACAGCAGATGCGGCGTGTCGAAGGAGATCGTGGAATTCTATGAGTTCGTGATCGTTCCGGGCTTTTCTACGCCGGACTGGGCGAAGGGAGCGGTGATGTATCAGATATTTACAGACCGCTTCTACAATGGCGACAGTTCGAATGATGTTGAGGACAATGAGTATTATTATATCGGAGGCTACAGCAGAAAGGTAACGGACTGGAACAAGTATCCGGATACGATGGGGGTCCGGGAATTCTACGGCGGCGACCTTCAGGGAGTCCTGGATAAGCTTGATTATCTGCAGGATCTGGGGGTAGAAGTGCTTTACTTCAATCCGCTGTTCGTGTCTCCTTCGAACCACAAGTATGATATTCAGGATTATGACTATATAGACCCGCATTATGGGGTGATCGTTGAGGATGGCGGAGAGGTTCTGCCGGAGGGAGAGACAGAGAACCATAAGGCGACCAAATACCAGAAGCGGGTAACGGATCTTAAGAATCTGGAAGCCAGCAACCAGTTGTTTATCCGGCTGGTAGAAGAGCTGCACAGACGCGGGATGAAGATCATCCTGGATGGTGTATTCAACCATTGCGGATCCTTTAATAAATGGATGGACCGTGAGAGGATCTATGAGGATCAGGAGGATTATGCCCCCGGGGCGTATATATCCTCTGACAGCCCATATAAGAGTTATTTTCATTTCCATAAGAGTGAGGAAGAACACTGGCCGTATAATCACAACTATGACGGATGGTGGGGACATGACACACTGCCGAAGCTGAATTATGAGGATTCGGTCAAATTAGAGAATTATATTCTCTATATCGGCAAGAAATGGGTCTCGCCGCCGTACAACGTGGACGGATGGAGACTGGACGTGGCGGCGGACCTTGGACAGACGAACGGATATAATCATCTGTTCTGGAAGAAGTTCCGGGAAGCAGTCAAGAATGCGAACCCCAACGCCCTGATACTGGCGGAGCATTACGGGGATCCCAGCGAGTGGCTTGCGGGAGACGAGTGGGACACGGTGATGAACTACGACGCCTTCATGGAACCGGTGACATGGTTCCTGACGGGCATGGAGAAGCACAGCGACGAGTACAGGGAAGAACTGAGGGGGAATTCGGACAATTTTGTGGGTTCGATCCTGCATCATATGGCGAATATGCTGACGCCTTCCCTGCAGGTTGCGATGAATGAGCTGTCCAACCATGACCATTCACGTTTTCTTACACGAACGAATTACATGGTAGGACGGGTGGAGAATCTTGGCCCGGAAGCGGCGGGTGAATATGTGAATCTGGGAATCATGCGGGAGGCTGTCGTGATACAGATGACATGGGTCGGCGCGCCGACCGTCTACTATGGCGATGAGGCGGGCGTCTGCGGTTTTACAGACCCGGATAACAGACGTACCTACCCGTGGGGCTATGAGAATCAAGAACTGATTGATTTCCACAAGGAGATGATACGGATCCACAAAGAACATCCGGCGCTGCGGACGGGATCCCTTAACATATTGAACGGTTCCATCGGCGTATCGGACGGCAGTGAGTACAACATACTGGCATACGGACGTTTCCAGGGAGACGACCGGATCGTCGTAATCATCAATAACCGAAGCGAGCTTGCCGAGGTAACCGTCCCCGTCTGGATGGCCGAGGTCCCTGTCAAATGCCGCATGAAGAAGTTGATGTACTCCTACCAGGACGGCTATTCCGTAGACTACGAAGAGTACCTGGTCGAAAACGGAGAAGTCGTAGTAAACATGGGCGCCTACTCAGCCCTGGTACTGTGTGGCTAATAAAGGTGTTGGCTGTACGGTTGAGGGAGTGTTCAGGGGACGGAAGTCCTCTAATGTCTGCTTATAGGAAGGGCATCTTAAAACTTCCTGTGCTCTGGAAATGGATTTCTAACCGTATAGGTGGAAAAGTTATACAATACCCGGCTGCGTTGCAGATAATGAACGTCCCGCAGCTTGCGGCAGGGTGTTAACTCAAGAATGACAAAAGAGGCTGGTTTTATCCCAGCCTCTTCAATTATTTGCCAACAGATTCCCACTTGCACGTATGAGAATCCATTTCCAGTGCACAGGAAGTTTGGGGCTGCCCTTCCCCTAACCGGACATTAGAGGGCGTCTTTAACGGAGGTGAGATCCACGACTTACGGAGACTTAGGCACGAAGGCATTCCTGAGTGTCTTAGTCGTAGTTAGTCGTTAGCTCACCGGAGTGTTGCCCAGGCCGGTTAGGGGAAGGGCAGCCCCAAACTTCCGTCCTACCGGCAATATCTCAAACGTACAAGTAGAAATCCCCCTTTTCTAACGGGTCAGTACTTCTACCTTGTCTTCTGTAACGAGAACCATGTATTCGACCTGGGCGGAGAGTCCGTCGTCGATGGTATAGACTGTCCAGTCGTCGTCCTCGTCCACGAAGAAATCCGGGCTTCCTTCATTGATCATAGGTTCAATCGTGAACATCATGCCGGGAACAAGCACCATCTCACTCCCCTTGGGAGTCACATAGCTGACGAAGGGCTCTTCATGGAATTCAAGGCCGATACCGTGTCCGCCGATATCCTCCACAACAGAGTATCCGTGTTTCCTGGCGTGAGAATTGATCGCATAGGCGATGTCGCCGAGATGCCCCCAGGGCTTCGCGGCCTTAAGGCCCAGGTCCACGCATTCCTGCGTAACCCGGACGAGCTGTTCAGCCTCCGGAGAGATATTTCCGATGGTAAACATACGTGACGCGTCAGAGAAATAACCGTCCAGGATTGTCGACACATCCACATTCAGGATATCTCCCTCCTGCAGAATCTCGTATTCGCTGGGAATGCCGTGGCAGATGACGTTGTTCAGGGACGTGCATACACTCTTGGGGAATCCGTCGTAATTCAGCGGCGCAGGGATCCCCCCGTGCTCCGTCGTAAAATCATAGACCAGACGGTCAATCTCGGCAGTGCTCATCCCCTCGCGGATGTGGGCCGCCACATGATCCAGTACGGCGGTATTAAGCGCCGCGCTCCGCCGGATGGCCTCGATCTGACGGGGCGTCTTGAGTAAAGAACGCTTGGGGACAATCTGTCCTCTGGCGGCCAGTTTCCATAATTTTATGTCTAATTTATCCACAGTAATACCTCTTTCCTAAGTACAATGATCTTACTACCTATTATATCACTCGTGTCAAGTAATTCTAATAGACTTATGAATGTTTTTTTGGTATAATTCAAGAGATTTATACAAGGAGAGAACCGGCAGACTGTCCGAGAATCCATACCCATAGTTTGCCGAAGGGAGGAATTATGAATAATTCTAGGGAGTTTTTGGAAGGGGCCGGTGAAGGAGCGCAGGCCGCAGGCGGAGAACTTCAAAGCGGTATGCGAAGCGTCCAGAATCTGGAGACTGTCATCAACGAGGGACTGCGTGTCGCCCTGCAGGAGGAGACGCCGGACCAGTCGCTTGAGGTACTGCTAATGTACCTGGGGAAAGCATTGAATGGAGAGCGGACCTATATATTCGAGCAGAACGAGGCCGGCGGCGATGATAATACATATGAATGGGCTGCCGACGGCGTAAATCCGGAGAAAGAGAATCTTCAGAATGTCCCGGCGGAGGTGTGCGCAAGCTGGTATCAGAACTTCAGCATCGGCCGGCACATCGTCATCAAGAACCTGGAAGATATCCGGAAGACGGCTCCTCTGCAGTATGAGACGCTGAAGCGCCAGGGGATCCGCTCTCTTGTGGTGGTTCCTCTCTATGACGGCAAGAGTCTGATCGGGTTTTATGGTGTGGACAACCCGCCGGTGAAGCAGCTGGAATATGCCTCCAATATGCTGCAGACTGCTGCTTACTTTATCGTATCCTCTCTGAAACGGCGCAATCTGGTCCGTGAGCTTCAGAAGCGGAGCTATAACGTTCTCCACGCCCTCAGCGTGGACTATCTGGGGATCTATGAGGTGAACTTCGACACAGGAGCGTGCCAGATATACAGGAGCAGCGGTCAGATGAGCATGGACGGGACAGTCAGTTTTGAGGACGGCTATGAGACGGCCATGGAACAATACATTTCCCGGTATGTGATCGCGCGGGATCAGGAACGCCTTCGTGCTGTGACGAAAAAGGAGTATGTGCTGGCCAGGCTTGGGACAAAGAAGAAGTTCTATGTCCGGTATCAGGTGAAGGACAGCGTCTATGGCCTTAAGCATATGGAACTTCATTTTTCCGCATTAGAGAAGACGGGCGAGAACCTTGCCATTTTTGCACAGCGGGATGTCAACGCCGTGGTAGAGCAGGAGGAGAAGTACAAGCTGGAGGCAAGGCAGAGTCTGGAAGATATTCTGGAGGGGGCGAGAACCGGTATCTGGACCATCGAGCTGGAGAAGGGCTGTCAGCCAAGGATGTATACGGACCGGACCATGCGTATCCTCCTGGGGGTGCCGGATACGACCGGGCCGGAGGAGTGTTATCAGCACTGGTTTGCCAATATCGAGCCGGATTATGTGGAGATGGTACAGGAAGCGGTACAGGAGATACTGAAGGACGGACGATCCGAGGTAATCTACCCGTGGAATCATCCGAAGCTTGGGAAGATCTATGTCCGGTGCGGCGGCGTGCCGGACAGGTCCTTCAAAAAACCAGGAGCCAGCCTGAACGGGTATCACCAGGATATCACGGAGACCATGGAGACAAGACGGAAGCAGGAGCAGGCCATCATGGAACTGCTTGAGAAGGTCAGAAAGGCCAATTCGGCAAAGAGCGAATTCCTCACACATATGTCCCATGACCTGCGAACACCTATCAATGGGATCCTGGGGATGCTGGATATCATGGAGAAGAGTCAGGACGATCCAAGACGGCAGGGAGACTGCAGGGAGAAGATACGGGTATCGGCACAGCATCTGCTGTCTCTGGTGAACGACGTTCTTCAGGTCAGTAAGCTGGATAGCGGCCGGCCGGCGGCGGTGGAGGAACCGTTCGACCTTCAGGACATACTGGAGAACAGTATCAAGATCCTGTCTGCCCAGGCGCAGGAAAGAGAGGTCCGGCTGATACTTAAGGAGACGCGCATGCAGCACAGCAGACTGATCGGGAATCCGCTGCATCTGCAGCAGATTCTGATGAATATCATCGACAATGGCCTCAGATACAACCGTCCCTGCGGTTCTGTGTCTGTCCGGGTTGAGGAGACAGCCTGTGAGGCCGGGATTTCTGATTACCGGTTTGAGATCGAGGATACCGGGATTGGCATTGGAGAGGAGTTCAAAAAGCATATTTTCGAGCCGTTTACCCAGGAGCATCAGGGGGCAAGGACTCACTACAGCGGAGTGGGTCTTGGGATGTCCATTGTGAAGAAGCTGGTAGAGCAGATGAAGGGGACGATAGAGGTGGACAGCCGGGCCGGCAAGGGGAGTGTATTCCGGATTACCCTGCCCCTCCGGATTGACCGGGCGTGGAGCCTGCCGCCTGTGGACGCAGAAGAGCATGTGCGGGAGGATATTGCCGGGATGCAGGTTCTTCTGGTGGAGGATAATGAGATTAATTGTGAGATCGTGGAGTTCATGCTTAAGGAGGCCGGCGCAAAGGTTGTGACTGCCAACGACGGAAAGGCGGCCGTGGATGAGTTTGGGGCGTCCGGGCCGTGGACATTTGACTGTATACTTATGGATCTGATGATGCCGGTTATGAGCGGGTATGAAGCGTCCCGTGTAATCCGGGGAATGGACCGGCCGGATGCGGAGACGGTGCCTATCATAGCGCTGTCGGCCAATGCGTTTGAAGAGGATGTCGCGATGGCGAAGGACGCCGGGATGGATGAGCATCTGGCGAAACCGGTGGACATCCGGAAGATGTTCCGGACCATGAACCGGTTAAGACGCAGGCAATCAAATCCCCCTATTGTATGAAATCCCCAAATAAGGTATAATCTGAATAAAATAGAGTACTGTTCCGAAGACAACGGAAGAGAAGAAAGGAGTACCACATGTTAAGAATAGGAATGCTTACAAGCGGAGGAGACTGTCAGGCTTTGAACGCCGCTATGCGCGGTGTTGTGAAGGGGATCTGTTCCAAGAGGGATGATGTTGAGATCTATGGATTCCAGGAAGGATACAAGGGACTGATCTATTCGAATTTCAAGATGCTGACGTCCAGGGATTTTTCGGGCATACTGACTGTAGGAGGAACGATCCTGGGAACCTCCAGACAGCCGTTCAAGCTGATGCGCACGCCGGATGAGAACGGCCTTGACAAGGTTGAAGCCATGAAGCATACTTACCATAAGCTGAATCTGGATTGTCTGGTGGTGCTTGGAGGAAATGGCACGCACAAGACGGCGAATATGCTGAGGGAGGAAGGACTGCATGTCATTACTCTTCCAAAGACCATTGATAACGATCTGTGGGGTACGGATATGACCTTTGGATTCCAGAGTGCGGTTGATATTGCGACAGATACGATTGATAAGATCCACACGACGGCGACCTCCCACAGCCGTGTGTTCATCATAGAGGTTATGGGGCACAAGGTGGGATGGGTGACTCTGCATGCAGGAATCGCCGGCGGCGCGGATATTATCATGCTTCCGGAGATCCCGTATGATATCAATATTGTGGTAGACGCCATCAATAAGAGAAAGGCGGCGGGCAAGAAGTTCACGATTATTGCGGTTGCAGAGGGAGCGATTTCCAAGGAAGACGCGAAGCTGTCCAAGAAGGAGCTGAAGGCGAAGAAGGAGAAGCACAAGTATCCGTCTGTTGCATACGAGGTGGCGGAGAAGATCCAGAAGAGAACGGACCAGGAGGTACGTATCACGGTTCCGGGTCATACCCAGAGAGGCGGTTCGCCGTGTCCGTATGACAGAGTGCTTGCCACGAGGCTTGGCGCGGCTGCTGCAGAGGCGATCCTGGACGGGGATTACGGTTATATGCTGGGTGTCAAGAAGAATGACATCGTGCGCGTTCCGCTCTCAGAGGTGGCGGGCAGGCTTAAGTACGTAGATCCGAAGTCGAGCATCATCAAGGAAGCAGAGATGACGGGGATCAGCTTTGGCGTGAGATAATGAGACAGAGGAGTGTAGAAGATGTCGTATATGGCATTGTACCGGAAGTTCCGGCCGGATGAATTCGAGGATGTAAAGGGACAGGACGCGATCGTAAAGACCCTGAAGAACCAGATCAGGGCGGGGAGGATCGGCCACGCCTATCTGTTCTGCGGGACCAGAGGGACGGGAAAGACGACCGTTGCGAAGATATTTGCGAAAGCGGTGAACTGTGAGCATGCGGCGGATGGAAGCCCCTGCGGGGAGTGCGCCGTATGTAAGGCGATCGCCGCCGGGGTCTCCATGAATGTGATTGAGATTGACGCGGCTTCCAACAACGGCGTGGACAATATCCGCGAGATCCGGGAGGAGGTGGCATACCGTCCAACAGAAGGACGGTATAAGGTCTATATCATAGACGAGGTCCATATGCTTTCTATAGGCGCGTTTAACGCGCTTCTTAAGACGCTGGAGGAACCGCCGGAGTATGTGATATTCATCCTCGCGACGACAGAAGCACATAAGATACCGGTTACGATCCTGAGCCGGTGTCAGAGATACGATTTCAAGCGGATCAGCATCGAGACCATTTCCGCAAGACTCCGGGAACTGATCGACAAGGAGCAGTGGGATGTGGAGGACAAGGCGGTCCGCTATATTGCGAAGATGGCGGACGGTTCCATGCGTGACAGTTTAAGCCTTCTTGATCAGTGCGCGTCCTTCTATATCGGGGAGAGACTGACCTACGACCATGTGCTGGAGGTGCTGGGGGCGGTGGATACGGAGGTATTTGGCCGTCTTCTTCGCGAACTGATCGCCATGGATGTGCACCGGGTGATCGAGACGGTGGATGAACTGGTGATGCAGGGGAGAGAACTGTCCCAGCTTGCGGCGGATTTTACCTGGTATCTGAGGAACCTTCTGCTGGTGCGGGGATCGGATCATATGGAGGACATACTGGACGTGTCGACGGAGAATCTTGCGCAGCTTAAGGAAGAGGCGCAGATGATCGACAGCGATACGCTGATCCGCTATATCCGGATCTTCTCGGAGCTTACGAACCAGTTGAAGTATTCTACGCAGAAGAGGGTTCTTCTGGAGGTGACGCTTATAAAGCTGTGCTGTCCGGCTATGGAGACAACCAGGGACGCCCTGCTTGACCGGATCCGCGCGATCGAGAAGCAGCTTGAGGAGGGCCTGCCGGAACGTCCGGCGGCGCGTTTGGAAGGCGCCGGCCATGACGGGGCGGGGCAGGGGGACCAGGCGGTAACGAAGCCTGCGCTGCCGGCTGCCCTGAGTGAAGACGTGAAGGCGGTGGCGGAGAATTTCCGCTCCATTGTGAATGATATCTCCCCGATGCTTAAGACCTATCTTAAGAAGGCGCGGCTTTCTGCGGGAGAAGGGAACCGGCTGCTCATCGTCTGCCAGGACGAGATGGGGGCAAGTGTGATCGGCACGCAGGAGCATAAAGACGAGATTGAAGCACGTATACAGGAGAAGATCGGTAAGCAGGTGGAGGTGGAGGTGCGGCAGGTCGAGGCCGGGCGCAGATTCGAGGATCAGTATGTGGATATCGAGGATCTGGGCAGCCTGATCCATATGGAGATTACCGTAGAGGATTGAGAAGGTGGGTCCCGGGTATATCAGGACTGGCGGGTGTCTGCAGGATACGGACTGCGAAGGGCATCGTGCAGTTTCCGGGAGAAATATATGGACAGAATGATATAAAAATTGAGAAAAAGAATAATCAGGAGGACATAGACTTATGGCAAAAAGAGGTGGATTTCCGGGCGGAGGCATGCCGGGCAATATGGCGAATCTGATGAAGCAGGCGCAGAAGATGCAGCGTCAGATGGAGGAACAGGCGAAAGAGATGGAGACGAAGGAATTTGGCGCGACGGCGGGCGGCGGAGCGGTCGAGGCGGTTGTATCCGGCTCGAAGCGCCTTCTTAGGGTCAGCCTGGATGAGGAAGCGGTTGATCCGGAGGATGTTGAGATGTTAGAAGATCTGATCGTGGCGGCAGTGAACGAGGCGCTTGATAAGGCAGACGAGGCGTCAGCGTCAGCCATGTCCAAATTCACCGGCGGCATGGGCGGACAGATTCCGGGATTATTCTGATACAGGAGCGTAGAAGACAGATGGATTACTATAGTAACCAGATCAGCAGATTAATTGAAGAATTGTCATGCCTCCCGGGCATAGGATCAAAGTCAGCGGCAAGGCTGGCTTTTCATTTGATACATATGCCGCAGGAGGATGTGAACCGGCTGGCGTCGACCATAGTCGAAGCCAAGAAGAATGTCAGATACTGCAGGGAATGCTGTACACTGACGGACCAGGAAGTGTGTCCGATCTGCAGCAACAGGAAGAGAGACCACCGGACGATCATGGTTGTGGAGAATACCAGAGACCTGGCGGCATATGAGAAGACGGGGAAATACACCGGGGTGTACCATGTGCTTCACGGCGCCATCTCACCGATGCTGGGGATCGGACCGGAGGACATTAAGCTCAAGGAGCTGATCGGCCGGCTGGAAGGCGACGTAGACGAGGTCATCATCGCGACGAATTCCAGCCTGGAGGGCGAGACGACGGCTATGTATATCAGTAAACTGATCAAGCCGGCAGGGATCAGGGTCAGCAGGATCGCAAGCGGAGTGCCGGTGGGCGGAGACCTGGAATACATAGATGAGGTGACGCTGCTTCGCGCGCTTGAGGGGCGGACGGAACTGTGATTTGTGCGGCGTCTGAGAATCCGGGGCGGCTTTTTGGCGCAGTGATGAGGGAGGGAGGAGGAAAGGATGAAGAAGAAGGTCACGTCTACAGATATTGCCAGAGCGGCAGGAGTCTCCCAGTCTACCGTATCTATGGTTCTGAATAAGAAGTACAACGTTTCTTTCTCAAAGGAGACAATAGAGAAGGTTGAGGAGACGGCAAAGGAACTGGGATACGTCCCTCCAAAGCGGAAGACCCAAAAGGGTGCGAAGAAGGAGAAGCTTCTGGTAGTGTTCTGCTCGAACCTGACGAACCCCTATTATGTCATGCTGCTGCAGGGAATAGAACTGCGTGCCAAAGAGCAGGGCTTTGGGCTGTTCGTATGCAACACACAGAGAGATCTCAAGATGGAGGAGCGGTATCTGAAGATGATGTGGGAGCTGCGCCCCCTTGGAATCATCTATACCTGTAATCCAAGCCACTGCTTCATGGATCTTGTAAAGGAACTGGCCCGGAAGATCCCGGTGGCGGTTATCAATAACCAGAACGAGAAGATGGATGTCGACGCTGTAGAGCTTGATAACTCCAAGCTTGGCCATATCATGGCCGCCCATCTCCTGGAACTTGGCCACCGGAAGGCGGCCTATATCGCGCCGCCCCTGACCGCCCGTCAGAAGCAGCGCTCCAAGCGTGTCGAGGGGTTCCTCAAAGAATTTGAAAAGGCAGGACTCAAGGGAAATGTGATCATCAAAGCTGCCAAAGAAGAGATTGACCTGAACGTGGCGCACATCGATTCCGAATACAAGATCGGATACGATCTCACCAGGGAACTTCTGAAAGAAGAGTCTGATATCACGGCAATCGCAGGTCTCAACGACATGATCGCATTCGGAATCCTCGACGCACTGCATGAAGCGAAGATCAGGGTTCCCGCAGACATGTCGGTCATGGGCTGTGACAACACCCTGTTCGCGCGCATGCATAAGGTAGATCTGACTACCATCGAGCATTTCGTAATCTTCAAAGGACGAGACGCCTGCGACATCATCATGAAGAAGATCGCCTCCCGTCAGTCCCCCTATTCCGGTCTTGACCCCATCAGCACCTACCACGTCGAATACGAACCCAAACTAATCATAAGAGGTACGACCGGCTATGCCAGAGAAGCAGGCAGAAAAGGAAAGAAAAAATAAAAAATTAATAGTTCTGTAGTAATTATTACTAATAATTATATGTGGGCGGGATCGTAGTCTTCCGTAAGTCGCGGAGCCCACCTCTGCTAAAAGCGCCCTATAATGTCTGCTTAGGGGAAGAACCGCACCGAACTTCCTGTGCATTGGAAATGTGTTTTCAGTCGTACAGTTGTACATCCTTGAATCATAATTTTACCAAACAATAAATTTATACTAATAATTGCAAATTATTAGTAGATAAAATTATTAATAAAAATCGCCCCTATTGACCAAAGTTCCGCCCATAAGCTATAATCAAATCATCCAGTAAACGGAGTGACAAGCAGCACTCGTCAAATCAAGAAGGAGGAAATAACATGAAATTTTTCATCGACACAGCAAAGGTAGAGGATATCAGGAAAGCAAATGACATGGGGGTCATCTGCGGAGTAACCACGAACCCGTCCCTGATCGCGAAGGAAGGCAGGGTATTTGAAGAAGTAATCGCCGAGATCGCATCTATCGTAGACGGCCCTATCAGCGGAGAGGTAAAAGCGACGACGGTAGACGCAGAAGGAATGATTGCAGAAGGAAGAGAGATTGCCAAGATCCATCCGAACATGGTTGTCAAGATTCCGATGACCGTAGAAGGCTTAAAGGCCTGCAAGCAGCTGACAGCCGAAGGGATCAAGACCAACGTAACCCTGATCTTCACTGCCAACCAGGCGCTTCTTGCGGCCAGAGCGGGCGCAACCTATGTATCTCCGTTCCTGGGCCGTCTGGACGACATTTCCGTAAGGGGAACGGATCTGATCGCCGAGATTGCGCAGATCTTCGAGACTGCAGGAATTAAGACCGAGATCATTGCGGCGAGCGTGCGCCATCCGATGCATGTAACAGACTGCGCGCTGGCAGGAGCTCATATCGCAACCGTTCCATACGCCGTGATTGAGCAGATGACGAAGCATCCTCTGACAGATGCAGGGATCGTGAAGTTCCAGGCAGATTATAAGGCAGTATTCGGAGAGTAGGAAAATATGCATGGGAATGCGTGATAATATTAGGAGGTTTGACATGGACAAATTGGAATTAATGAAGATGGCGAACGAGGTCCGTAAAGGCATCGTGACCGCCTGCCACAGCGCCAAATCCGGCCATCCGGGCGGATCGTTGTCTGCGGCGGATATCTATACCTATCTGTTTTTTGAGGAAATGAACGTGGATCCGGCAGACCCTAAGAAGGCGGACCGCGACCGTTTCGTATTGTCCAAAGGACATACGGCGCCGGGTTATTATTCGACTCTGGCACACAGAGGATTCTTCCCGGTGGAAGATCTGACGACGCTTCGCAAGGTCGGTTCTTACCTGCAGGGACATCCGGACATGAAGCATATCCCGGGCGTGGATATGTCCAGCGGCTCTCTGGGCCAGGGGATCTCTGCGGCGGTCGGCATGGCCATTTCCGCAAAATTATCCGGCGACGATTACAGGGTCTATACCCTGCTTGGCGACGGAGAGATCCAGGAGGGGCAGGTATGGGAGGCGTCCATGCTGGCAGGCCACAGGAAGCTTGACAATCTGGTGGTGATCGTAGATAACAACAATCTCCAGATCGACGGACCGATCACGGAGGTGAATTCCCCGTATCCGATCGACAAGAAGTTTGAGGCGTTTAATTTCCATGTAATCAATATTAATGGAAATGATTTCGATGAGATCGCGGCGGCCTTCAAAGAGGCGAGGGAGACGAAGGGACAGCCTACGGCGATCGTTGCCAGGACGCTGAAGGGCAAGGACGTATCCTTCATGGAGAATCAGGTGGCATGGCACGGGACCGCGCCGAATGACGAGCAGTATGCAACTGCCATGGCAGATTTGGAGAAAGTGGGTGAAGCATTATGTCAGATGTAAAGAAGATTGCAACAAGAGAGAGCTACGGCAATGCTTTGGCCGAATTAGGAAAAGAACACGCAGACGTGGTGGTGCTGGACGCGGACCTGGCGGCGGCAACGAAGACGGGCGTATTCAAGAAGGCGTTTCCCGAGCGTCATATCGACTGCGGGATTGCAGAGAGCAATATGATGGGCGTGGCTGCAGGTATCGCCACGACAGGGAAGGTGCCGTTCGCAAGTTCATTTGCCATGTTTGCGGCGGGACGTGCCTTCGAGCAGGTACGTAATTCCATCGGATATCCGCATCTGAACGTGAAGATCGGCGCAACACACGCAGGTATCTCCGTGGGCGAGGACGGCGCGACGCACCAGTGCAACGAGGACATTGCCCTGATGCGCACGATCCCGGGGATGGTAGTGATCAATCCGTCGGATGATGTGGAGGCGAAGGCGGCGGTGAAGGCGGCGTATGAGCACGAGGGACCGGTATATCTCCGGTTTGGAAGGCTTGCCGTTCCGGTGATCAATGACAACGAGGATTATAAGTTCGAGCTGGGCAAAGCCATTACCCTGAGAGAAGGAACGGATGTGACGATCATCGCTACCGGGCTTGCGGTATCCGAGTCTCTGGCGGCGGCAGAGAAGCTTGCGCAGGACGGTATCAGCGCAGAGGTGATCAATATCCATACGATCAAGCCGCTGGATGAGGAGGCCGTGATTAAGGCGGCCGGAAAGACCGGGAAGATTGTGACGGTGGAAGAACACTCCGTGATCGGCGGTCTTGGAAGCGCGGTGTGCGACGTGGTTGCACAGAAGGCTCCGGCGAAGGTGATGAAGATCGGGATCAACGATGTATTTGGAGAGTCCGGCCCGGCGGTACAGCTCATTAAGAAGTATGGACTGGACGCGGAGAGTATCTACGAGAAGGTAAAAGCGTTTGTGTAGGCAACGCTGTACTAGACTGAGAGTATATAGAAAAGGCGGTATGCCGGGAGTTGTTATACGCCCGGCATACTGCCTTTTGTTGTAACAACCGCCGCAATATCGCCGTCTCATGTAAGAAGGGAATATTTCAGAACCGGGAATTACGGAATCCTGTAGATTACGACCTTTACAGACAAGTGCGTCCGGGACGGCAGGAACAACCCGTCGAAAATCACTGCATCATGCCGGAAATTTCCCCGGACAAGCCCCACCGATTGCTAAAATGCGCAATTTCCATATGCTATCATTAGAAAAACGTGCAAAAATGAGGTGAAGTATAATGGAACGACAATTTCCGAAGAATGTGAGGCAGATAGGAAACGTAAGCGATGAGCCTAAAATATACGTAGAAGATTATGTGGATATCTATCTGAACCAGCTTGCACAGCAGGCGGCGGAGGCGCCGGCGGGAGCCATGCTCATAGGCGAGATGCTGTCCTTAGAAGGCCAGGACGTGCTCTATATCTCGGGGGCTGTGCAGATAAACACGGTTGAGACAAACGGCACGGAGATCATGATAAAAGAAGAGGTACGAAAGGACGCTGAGGAGAAGCGGAAGAAATATTTCTCAGATAAAGAGACGCTTGGCTGGTGTCTGATTGAAAATGGACAGCCTGTGCGGCCGGCCAGAGAGATCTCGAAGGTCCACGGCAAGATATTTTCCCGTGATAATACCGTCTTTGTGTGGAAGGACGCCCTGGAGAAAGAGGAAATCTATTACTCCTACAAATACGGCGGTCTCATGCAGATGGGCGGACATTACATCTACTACGAGAAGAATCCGGACATGCAGAATTACATGATCGCCGCCCGCAGGAAGAATGGGGCGACGCCCTGTGAAATGGTTGAGGACCGGGCGGCAAAGGATTTTCGCAGCGCCGTCAAATTAAGAATGGAAGAAAAGGAGCACATGAATTCCCGGTTCGTGTATGTCACGAGCGCACTGCTGGTTGTTGTGGTGCTGGCGATCGGTATCTCAACTGTAAATAATTTTGATAAGATGGAGGCGGTGCAGAATTCTCTGGAATCCTTGTCTCAGTCAGTGAATAAGCCGGAGAGTCAGATCCAGACGGTTGCAGAAGGCCAGGAAGGGAATGCGGCAGAGGACGTTCCAAACGGAACCGAAGGGGCGGACGGCGCAGATACGGAGGAGGAAGCCGTCTTGGCAGGCACGGTCCCGGATCCGTCTACAATCCAGGAGCAGATGAGCAGGGAGGATTATTATGTGGTTCAGAAAGGCGATACGCTGGACAGTATCAGCGTCAAAATGTACGGAGATACCTCCCATGTCAAGGCAATCTGTAAGATGAACGGCCTGACGGACGGCAACTTAATCTATATTGGGCAAAAATTATTACTACCCTAGCAGAAAATGTGGTATAATCTAAGAGGTCATACCGGAAAAGTACGAATGAACCGCAATGAAGGGGAGATGGATGATACGGCAAAGAGATA
The DNA here is from genome assembly GCA_947063855.1 of uncultured Dorea sp. Classification (GTDB taxonomy): domain Bacteria; phylum Bacillota; class Clostridia; order Lachnospirales; family Lachnospiraceae; genus Sporofaciens. The sequence continues at coordinate 660 of CAMSTW010000044.1, read as the reverse complement.
GAAACCTTCATGTTGTCAGAGAACAAGAAGATCCAACAGACAGGATTGTAAGAGAGATATTAGACGAGTTGAATAGTGAAGACAGTATGCAGCAGAAGCAGCAAAAGCAGGAGATGCAGAATAGAAAGCGAAGGAAGATGCAAAGAAAGCTTGCGGCAGGTGTCTTGGCTCTGCTTCTGGCGTTGGGCGGAGCGTACCTGTTTGTGAATCTGCAGACGTATGGCAGCGTGCAGGTTACAGATACCTGGCGGGGCAAGGGGACATCCGGCGGCAGCTACAGAGAATTTGCCGGCGGTATCCTGAAGTTCAGCAGAGACGGAGTTTCCTATCTGGACCAGAAGGGGGAGGAGCAGTGGAACCACCCTTATCAGATTAAGAACCCGTTTGTAGATGTCGGAGAGGTGTCGGCGGCGGTTGCAGATAAAGGCGGGAATGACATCTTCGTCATTCAGAAGGACGGCGTGAAGGGCGAGATACATACGGCCATGCCCGTGGAGAGAGTCAGTATATCCAGACAGGGCATTGTCGGTGCGATACTGAAGAATGATACCTCGGCTACAGTGATGTGTTATGATATGGTTGGAAATGTACTCGTGGAGCACAAGACTTCCTCCGCGGGAACCGGGTATCCGCTTGATATAGCGTTGTCAGGGGACGGTA
>CAMSTW010000043.1 GCA_947063855.1 uncultured Dorea sp. | reverse complement strand
GACTCACTTTGTGGGTACAGGATAACGGAAGAGGCATGTCTAAAGAACAGATCGGGCAGCTTCTGTCGGGCGGCGGGAAGAAGGAGAGGGGCTTATCCGGCATCGGCGTGGCAAATGTCAGGGAGAGGCTTAAGCTATATTATGGAGAGCGCGGAGGCGTTGCTTGCGTAAGCGGTGATGAGGGGACGCGGATTAGTATGTTTCTTCCGGCTTACAGGGAGCAGGACCGGTATGCGCTTTCGTCACAATCAATTTTCGCTGACCTGTCGGTAAAATCATGAATGATTGTGTTTCGTATAGAATACAGGAGAAGAGATATGATTAGAACGGTGATTGTGGATGATGATTTTCTTGTACGAAGCTATCTGAAGCAGCTTAAGGCGTGGGAGCGTGCGGATTATCAGATTGCGGCGGACGCAAGAGACGGAGAGGAAGCATTGAATATTATAGAGAAGCTTGGACCGGATGTGGTGGTGACCGACATCTCCATGCCGCTTATGGACGGGATCGAGCTGATACGGCGGATCAGGGAGCAGAACCAGGCGGTATACATCATCGTCCTCAGCTGTCATGATGATTTCGAGTATGTGAAGGAAGCCATGAAGCTTGGCGCCGACGAGTATGTGCTCAAGAATTCTCTGAATGAGGACAGCCTGTATGAGATCCTTACCCATACGGCAAGGCTTCTTGCGGACAGGAAAGAGAAATATATGGGAAATGATGAGGCAAAGCGGTTGATGGAGATGGGAAGACAGTCGTTGAAATACCATTTCTTCAATGGACTGCTTGCCGGCAGCTTTGGCCCCGGAGAGCGTGAAGCAAGAAGGACCGAGGCAGGCATCCGGGCAAAATTCATCAACAGTGCGGTGATCAGTCTGGCTGTTCTCAGATGGGGAGAGCTTAAGTACCGGTGCAGCGAACTTGAGCTTGAGCAGTACGGGCAGAGGTTTTTGAGAAAACTGGCAAGACAGCTGGAGCGGATGGCAGGGGAGGCACCGGATTCTTCCGGGAATGCCGGGAGAGAGGATGCGGAATGTGTATATCTCGGCGAGGGAATCTTCTGTTGTTTCCTGGATATGTCGGATCTTCACAGGGACAGCCTGATGAAGCAGAGACTGACCGCTACTGCCACCGCCTGTTTCCGGTGCTGTATGGAAGAAGAGTATGAATTCGGCGTGGGAGTGAGCAGCGTCTGTTTCGGGGAAGAAGGGATCCGCCACGCCTATCAGCAGGCAAGAGAGATGATCAAGCTTAATTTCTATGAGGAAGCAGGAATCCTATATTATGGGGACAGCCCTGAGATAGGAAAAGTCCTTCCCAGGGAGGCGCAGGAACTGTCCGACCGTGCGGCAGAATTCGTGAAATGCCGCCAGTATGAGGCCATGGAGGATGGATTCCGGAAGGTTTTGCATATTTGCAGGATGCAGCATACAGATCCGCGGCTGATTCTTCACTGGCTGAAAGCTATGGACGAGCGGCTGGGGATTGGGCGCGGGCAGGAGGAATATGCCGGGATCACAGGCGCCGGGCAGTTGATGGAGATCTGTGAAGATTACAGGCAGAGGCTCTTTACCAGACAGCCAAGGGAGATCCCGGAACACGCAGGAGCATCCGTCCGGCGTGTCGTTGATTATCTGCAGGCGCATTATAAGGAACAGATCGGGCTTAGCGAAGCGGCAGAGGCGGCAGGGCTGAATCCGGCATACTTAAGTTTCCTGTTTAAGCAGGAGATGGGAGTGGGGTTCTCTGCATATCTGCTGGAGCTTCGAATGGAGTATGCGAAGGCGTTGCTTGGCAATACAAATGATAAGATCAAGACCGTGGCAAGCCGGGCGGGCTTCAACGATTATCACTATTTTTCCAAGGCATTCAAGAAGATGAACGGGTGCAGTCCGGTGGAATACAGGAAGCGAATCTAAAAATATGACACAAAAAAGGAGACGTATTTTTGTGAGAAATATGGAAAACAACAAATCTAAAAAAAATCTTGTTTTTTTTCTGGATTGTGTATGGTATATTTTTAACAGAGAAAAGAATTGAGATAGAGAAAGGAGAGTCAGGGATGTTTGACAAGACAAAAGTAAAGCTTGGGATCGCGCCTATTGCATGGACGAACGACGATCTGCCGGATCTGGGAGGAGAGAACACGTTTGAACAGTGTGTCAGTGAGATGGCGCTTGCCGGATTCACCGGATCTGAGGTGGGTAATAAGTATCCCAGGGATCCGGAAGTTCTTAAGAAGGCTCTGGAGCTTAGAGGGATCGAGATCTGCAACCAGTGGTTCTCATCCTTCCTGATTACGAAGCCGTTCGAAGAGGTAGAGAAGGAATTCCGGGCGCAGCTTACATTCTTGAAGGCGATGGGGGCGAAGATCATCGGCGCTTCCGAACAGAGCCACAGTGTGCAGGGGCAGCAGGATACTCCGATATTCGGACACAAGTATGTGATGAACGATGAAGAGTGGAAGACCTTCTGCGACGGTATGAACCGTCTTGGAAAGATTGCGAAGGAAGAGTATGGGATTGCCCTTACCTTCCATCATCATATGGGAACTGTAGTACAGAATCCTGATGAAGTGGAGCGTATGATGGAGAACACGGATCCGGAATACGTAAGCCTTCTGTTTGATACGGGACATTTTACATATTGCGGGGCAGATCCGCTTGAGATGGTTACCAGGTATGTGGACAGGATCAGGCATGTACATCTGAAGGATATCCGAAGGGAAGTTGTGGACAAGGTTAAGGCGGAGGAATTAAGCTTCCTTGAGGGTGTGAGAATGGGAACATTTACAGTGCCGGGAGACGGCTGTATTGATTTCGATCCTATTTTCAAGGTTCTTGAGGATCACGGTTATGAAGGATATATGCTTGTAGAGGCAGAGCAGGACCCGGCAAAGGCGAATCCGCTTGAATATGCCATCAAGGCAAGGAAGTTTATTGCAGAGAAGACGGGGCTGTAATTCATGGCGCGGCTGCTGTCTGATCAGAAGGTACGGAATATAACGTGATGCACACAGCCGCATGAGGAACCAGGCCGTTTTGCGGCAGATTTCATCGGCCGTGCGTATATATGAATGAAAAATGATGCAAATAAGGCGTAGTTGTACAATAGTGGAAGGGAGAATAGAAGATTATGGTTACAGTAGGAATTATCGGAGCAGGAAGAATCGGAAGAGTTCACGTGGAGAGCATCTGCACCAAGGTGGGAAATGCGAAGATCAAGACGCTGGCAGATCCGTTCATGAATGAGGAGACGGCTCTCTGGGCGAAGAAGATGGGCGTGGAGAATACGACCAAGGATTACAGGGAGATTCTTTCTGATCCTGAGATCGACGCAGTGCTGATCTGTTCTTCCACAGATACACACTCTCCGATCTCCGTAGAGGCGATTCAGGCAGGGAAGCATGTATTCTGTGAGAAGCCGATCGATCACGACGTGGCAAAGATCAAAGAGGTTATAGACGCCCTTGGGAAAAATCCGGTGAAGTATCAGGTAGGCTTCAACCGCAGATTCGACCACAACTTTGAGGCGGTCAGAGACGCCGTAGCGGCAGGAAAGATTGGTGATACACATATCATCAAGATTACTTCCAGAGATCCTGAGCCGCCGTGTGCAGATTATGTGAAGGTATCCGGAGGAATGTTCCTGGATATGACAATCCATGATTTCGATATGGTACGTTTCCTTGCAGGCTGCAACGCGACAGAAGTCTATGTAGAGGCGGCAGTTCTGGTGGATCCGGCGATCGGAGAGGCAGGAGACGTGGATACGGCAGTGATTACACTGAAGATGGAGAACGGCGCGATCGCAGTGATCGACAACTCCAGACAGGCGGTATACGGATATGACCAGAGAGCCGAAGTATTTGGTTCTAAGGGAATGGCGGCTACCGGCAATGATACGGCAAGCGCCGCTGTCATCAGCAATGTGGACGGCGTGACCGGTGAGAAGCCGCTGCATTTCTTCCTGGAGCGTTATATGGATGCGTATGCGAAGGAGATCAAGTGCTTTATCGAGGCGATTGAGAATGATACGGATACTCCGCTTGGCGTTGACGACGGGCTGCAGCCGGTACTGATGGGACTGGCGGCGAAGAAGTCTCTGGACGAGCATCGTCCGGTGAAGATTGCGGAAGTTGCGGTATAGGGTCTGAGATTATTCGGAAATAATGAGCAGAGGCTGTTGCAGATGGATACTTGTGCAACGGCCTTTTTGGTTTATCTGTCTTCCCATAATATTCCCATAATTATACCTCAATTAAATCGTGCTCTTTAGGAATGGATTGACCGGCTTCAATCCTGGCGATGCGTTCTTCAAGTATTCTCATATTAGATTCGGAATAAAACGGGTCAGCGGATATTTCGAAAGTCAATACAGTGTATGTGCAAACACAAATAAATAATTATAATAAGCAACAAGATGAAATCGTGTGAAATAGAAAACAGCAGGCATTGAAAAGAAAAGAAAATCTGATATAATAGAAAAAGTACATACCAGTCTAAGGGGGGAATGAGATGGCTGTAACCTTGCAGCAGATAGCGGAAGCGGCCGGAGTGTCCAGGGGAACCGTGGACAGGGCCTTGAACAACAGAGGAAGGATTAATGCGGAGGTTGCAGACAGGATCCGGCGGATCGCGGATGAGATGGGATATCAGCCCAACCGTGCGGGAAGGGCGCTTGCGATGGCGAAGCGTTCGATTACCATCGGCGTGCTCATCCAGGCGGCGAATACCCCGTTTATGGCAAATGTCATAGAAGGCGCCGAAGATGCCAGGGCAGAGGTAGAACGCCTTGGAGCGAAGGTGATCATCCGTAAGATGGAGGATTTTGACGCCGGGCGGGCGGTTGAAGCGATGCGCGAGCTTAAGAAGGCGGGATGCAACGGGATTGCGTTGGTCCCGGTGGATGATGAGAGGCTTAAGGAGACGGTCAACGAGTTCGCGGATGAGAACATACCTGTGATTACATTCAACTCGGATATCGAAGGATCAGGAAGGCTCTGCTTCGTGGGACAGGATACCTGGCAGAGCGGTAGGGTGGCGGCCGGCCTCATGGCGGATATTCTGCCGGCGGACGGGAAGGTTCTGGTTATATCGGGATATCCGAAAAGCTACGGTCATAAGAACCGGACGAATGGATTTCTCAAGGAGTTTGCAGACTTGCGGGATGACATACAGGTATTGGATGTGCAGTATGATTTTGACGACAATCAGATGGCGGAGATGATTACGAAGGGAATGCTCAGGGAATATGAAGACCTGACCGGCATCTACCTTGCGGCGTCCGGGGTAGAAGGAGTCTGCAAGGCATTAGAAGAGCAGGGGATGTCCAACCAGGTGAAGGTAATCTCCAATGATCTGACCGCCCGGAATGTCAGATATCTGGAGGAAGGAAAGATTCGTTTCCTGATCGGACAGGACGGCTACAGACAGGGATACGAGCCGGTGATGCTGTTGTTTGAGAAGCTTTTTGACGGGAAAGAGCCGGAAAAAGAGTTCGCTTACACGGAGATTGTGATTAAGACCAGGTATAATCTTGCATAGGAAAATGAATTGTGGAACCATTGCCTGTGAAATATGTATGGAATTGTATGGAATGTAAGGTGCAGAATCCCACATTCTGTACAATTTTTTTGTCCAAAATTTGACAAACAGTCATAATGAATAAAAATGTTTTGTGAAATTTGTGCAAAATACATATTGCGTTCACGCGCACGCAATGATAAAATAACAACATCAAGTAACAAAAAAGAAACAAATCAAGAAAATAAAACCATATAAGAAAATAAGAAAGGTGGAAGAAGAGATGTTAAGAGTAGGAGTAATCGGATGCGGCGGAATGGGAAGAGATCATATCAGGAGGATCACAGAGAGGACCCAGGGAGCCGAGGTTGTGGCAGTATCAGACGTATTCGAAGAGGGTGCGAAGAAGGCGGCGGAGATTGCAGGAGGCGCGAAGGTCTATACAGACGGTAAGGCGCTGATCAATGATCCGGATGTGGATGCGGTTCTGATCGTATCACCGGGATTCGCACATGCAGAGGATTTGCTGGAAGCGATAAAGGCAGGCAAGCGTGTGTTCTGTGAGAAGCCGCTCTGTACGACGGCAGATGACTGCAAAAAGGTCATGGACGCAGAAACGGCATCTGGCAGACATCTGATTCAGTTAGGATTCATGCGCCGCTACCACAAAGGGTATAACCAGATCAAGGATGCGATTGCAACCGGCGAATACGGCGAGCCTCTGATGATGCACTGCACGCACAGGAATCCTGAGGTGGGAACGAACTATAACACACCGATGGCAGTACATGACACCGTGATTCATGAGATCGACCTCTGCCACTGGCTGGTGGACGACGACTATGAGAGTGTTCAGGTGATTATGCCGAAGGTTACAAAATATTCTCATTCCGAACTGAAAGATCCGCAGATCATGCTTATGCGGACGAAGAGTGGTATCTGTATTGATGTAGAGTGCTTTGTAAACTGCAAGTTTGGTTATGACATCAACTGTGAAGTGGTATGCGAGGACGGCGCCCTTAAGATGGGAGCACCGATGGCTCCGTCTATCCGTAAGAATGCGGCGGCTTCCACAGAGATTACAACAGACTGCTTCGTACTGTTTAAGGATGCATATGACGCGGAGATTCAGAACTGGGTAGACTGTGCGGCGAAAGACGTGATCGAAGGACCAACCACATGGGACGGCTATCTGGCGGCAGTTACGGCGGACGCACTGGTAAAGGCTCAGGAGACGGGAAATATCGAGAAGGTGGTAACTGTTGAGAAACCGGAATTCTATAAGTAATCCGGCCCCCTCGAATGTTTGCTTGCAGGAAGGGCATCAGCGGAAATGAATTTACAAACGTACAGGCGGAAATTTTTTCAATAAAGTGTACACGCACACGCATTGATACATGCCGGTATGCAGTACACAGAGAGCATCAATCAGTAAAGTTAAAATATAAGATAAAAATTGTAGAATCAGCATACAGAGTGAAAGGAGATTATGATTATGAAATTAGGATTTAACGAGGCAACAGCCCTGGAGTGTAAGGGACAGTCCCTGATTGCAGATCTGGAAGCATGTGAAAAATACGGATTTGATTACATAGAGATCAGATTTGACTGTATAAAGGATTATCTGAAAGACCACACCCTGGAGGAACTTGCAGACTGGTTCAGGAACCATCATCTGAAACCGTGGGCGTATAACACACTGATTTATTTCAACCAGAGAGACGAAGCGGGCGTGAAGGAGATTGATGAGGAGACCGACTTCATTATTGAGGTGTGCAGGGCAATCGGTATGAAGATGCTGATCACGGTGCCTCAGTTTGACGTGAAGGATAAGAGCGTGGCTGAGATTAAGGAAGAGGCGGTAGAAAGACTTCGCTATCTGTCCGACAAGGTAGGTTCTGACATCAGGATTTCCCTGGAATTCTGCGGCGCGCCGAACTGTTCCATCAACCAGTTTGGTACGGCGTATGATGTTGTGAAGGCGGTAGACAGAGATAACGTGGGAATTACGGTGGATACCTTCCATTTCCATGAGATGTGCTCTAAGATTGAAGACCTCAGGAATGCTGACGGTAAGAAGATCTTCGCGTATCACCTGAATGACTGCGAAGACCTGCCGCTTGGCTCCTGCGGTGACGACAAGAGACTGTGGCCGGGCGAAGGCGTGGTTGACCATGATGCAATCGCCGGTGCGCTTAAGGAGATTGGATTCGACGGAGTATGCACAATAGAAGAATTCCGCCCGGAATATTATGCGATGCCGCATGAGGAGAATGTGAAGAAGGCGGCAGAGGTAACCAAAGCATTTGTGGAGAAATATTTCTAACTGAGCGATTGAAATATCGTTTCAAGAACGGAAGTTCGAAGATGCCATTCTTAACACGAACGAAGCAACACGAACTTCCTGTGCACTATAGATATCCCAACGCACGGATGGAAGTATTTTAGAGAGCAAGGAGAAGAAGAGATGTTAGATAAGAATAAGGTTTCACTTGGCATTGCGCCGATTGGATGGACGAACGACGATATGCCGGACCTGGGGAAAGAGAATACCTTTGAGCAGACGGTAAGTGAGATGGCGCTCGCGGGGTTTACCGGATCGGAGGTGGGAAGCCATTATCCGACAGATCCTGAGGTGCTTAAGAAAGCGTTAGACCTCAGAGGAATGACGATCTGCAATCAGTGGTTTTCTTCCTTCCTGATCAGCAGACCGTATGAAGAGACCGAAGAAGCGTTCATGAAGCAGTGTGATTTCCTGACCAGAGTGGGGGCGAAGTGTATCGGCGTATCCGAGCAGAGCTACAGTATCCAGGGGATGCTTGACCATCCGATTCAGGAGGGCAAATATGTCATGAACGACGAGGAATGGGATCTGCTTACGACCGGACTTAACAAGCTTGGCAGGATTGCGAAGGAAAAGGGAATGGTCTTGACTTTCCATCATCATATGGGAACGGTCGTGCAGACCGAGGAGGAGATCGACCGTTTCATGGCGTCTGTGGATCCCGGGCTGGTCTTCCTGTTGTTTGACAGCGGACATCTGTCATTTGCGGGGATTGATCCCGAGAAGGTTCTGAGGAAATACGTGGACCGTGTGCGTCATGTCCACCTGAAAGATTTGAGGAAGAGCGTTGTAGAGCAGTCCCGCAATGAGAAATGGAGTTTCCTTAAGGGAGTGCGTGCAGGCACATTTACCGTACCGGGAGACGGAGACGTAGACTTTGCACCGATATTTGGGATTCTTGAAGAAGCAGATTATAGAGGATGGGTAGTCGTAGAGGCGGAGCAGGATCCGGCGAAGGCGAATCCGCTTGAATATGCACTGAAGGCAAGGAAATATATTGCGGAGCATACGGGTTTATAAGAGAATAGTCAGATATGCGCATTAAAAATCTGCTTCGCAGATGGCAGGCAGGCAATCAATTTGCTATGCAAATTGGTTACATTTTGCAGAAAGGAGTGTAAAAATTGAAAATAGCATTTGACGTAGACGTATTGGCGAAACAGATGGGCATCAATGATATGGTTCATCAGGTCGCGGACTGGGGGTACAAGTATATCGAGCAGTCCCCTCATCCGCGTATCAACCCATTCTATAAGCACCCTCTTTTTTCAAAGGAGTGTGAGGCGGAGTACCGCAGGGCTCTTCGTGAGACAGGGGTAGAGATCTCATCCTTTATCGTGGTATACCGCTGGTCCGGTCCGACGGAAGAACAAAGGAAGATGGCGGTGGCAAACTGGAAGAGGATTGTTGAGATTGCGGTGGATATGGGAGTGCAGGTGATTAACACGGAGCTTTCCGGCGACCCGAACCAGCAGGAGATCTGTAACGGTATGTGGTTCCGTTCTATGGATGAACTGCTTCCGCTGTTTGAGAAGGAAGGAATCCGGGTAGAGATACAGTCGCATCCATGGGATTTCTGCGAGTTGAATAACGAGACCTGCGACATGGTGAAGAGCTACCGTTCCGATAATCTGAAATATGTGTACTCTTCCCCGCATGGGTTCTTCTATGACAAAGGCAAAGGCGACGTGCGCTCGATGCTTAAGTATGCGGGCGATGACCTGAGTCATGTACTATTCGCAGATACCTTCAACCAGACTAAGGACTGCAGATATATCCTGAACCCGCCGTGGCTGAACAGCATGGGCAGAGAGGATGTTTCCATTCATCAGCACAATCCGATGGGAGAAGGGGATGTGGATTTTGAAGGAATCTTCGAGACATTGCGGGAAATGGATTTTGCCAACAGACAGTTTAAGGCCGGCGGAGACGCAATTTCCTGTGTGTCCATCTTCGGATATCCGGAGCGTATGGATGTGGAGGCTCCTAAGGCGCGGGAGATTATCGAGCGTGAATTACTGAATCTATAACGTATTAGAAATATACCCTCCGGGCAATCTGCGGAATATATTTTGATGGAGTATGTTCTTGCGGAAAACCGGGGGTATATTTATATAAATGTACGTTGCACGGTTCCAGATTCGCCAGAGATTGGAATATATCGCAGAGATGAGGAAAAATTATGAAATCAATAGCGGAATTATTGAATTATAAACAAAAGAATAAGGATATGGATGAGTTCGTCAAGGTGCCGGTATCCGAAAAGCTTGCATATTGCTTCGGCGACCCGGCGCTGACCTTGATGTATACGATGACAACGACACTTTTGATTTATTTCTATACCAATGTAGTCGGCATCTCTGCAGGCTCGGTAGGAATGATTATGTTAGTGTCCCGTGTGTTCGATGGGTTCTCGGATGTACTGATGGGAACGATTATAGACCGGACGCATTCCAAATACGGAAAATCCAGGATATGGATCCTGCGGCTTGCAGTACCCTATGCGCTGGCGGCTGTCGTGCTCTTTACGATGCCGGGTATGGGACCCAAGGGGAAGATCGCCTATGCATTTGTGACCTATAACATCATGAATACGGTGGTATATACAGCAATCAGCCAGCCGTTCCATGCGCTTGGATCCCTGATGAGCCGGGACAGAAGAGAGCGGGATGTAATCTGCAATATCCGTATGATTCTGTCTATCACGGCAAGTATGATCATCACGGCATTTACACTGCCGCTGATCAACAAGGTGGCAGGGATGATTGAAAACGAACAGGCGGCATGGATTCTGGTTACTGCGGTGTATGCAGTGATTTCCGTATTCGTACTTCTGAATACTTATGCGACCTGTACGGAACGTGTACAGACCGCTCAGAAGAGCAAGGAGAACATCCCGTTTTTTACGGCGCTTAAGGCAACCGTGACGAACCCGTATTTTCTGATTGCGCTTGGGCTGATGTTGTTCTACACGGTGTATCAGATTATCATCGGTACGGATCTTACCTATTACTGTCAGTATGTGTTAAATGATGTAGATCTGGTCATGCCGTTGTCTGCATCTGAGAAGATTGCGACGATCGTTGGAATCGCGCTGCTTCCCAAACTCCTTCCAAGGTTTGGAAAGCGGAACATGATCTGTGCGGGCTGCATCCTGGGCGTTGCCGGGCAGCTTCTATTCCTTCTGAATATTACCAGTGTTCCGTTAGGCGTCGTCACTTGTATCATGAGGGGATTCGGTATAGCGCCATTCTATGGCGTGCAGTATTCTCTCCCAAGCGACGCCATTGAATACGGACAGTGGAAGACCGGACTCCGGATCGAGGGGCTGATGTTCTCGTCCATGAGTATGGGACAGAAGGCAGGTTCCGGATTCACGTCGGCAATTATGGGAGCCGTTCTGTCCATGGCGGCGTTCGACGGATTGAAGGCAACGGCGGCAGAGCAGACGGCAGAGGCGATTGCAGTAATCAAAGGCTTTTATCTCTATGTACCGGTTGCTATCTGGGCGGTTATGTTCCTGATTGCACTGTGCTATAAGCTTGATAAGAAATATGATCAGATGATGCGGGAGCTTATTGCAAGAGAAAGCAAGGCGGAAGGAAATAAGGATGGACAGGAGACGGAGCTTGCTTCCGGTGGGAGGATAGAGTATACACAGAGCAGGGGACGTTCCGGAAGATCTGGCAGTCAGGTTAATATAGCGATCGGGCGGCTCTATGGAGCAAGCGGAAGGAAGATTGCAGAAGCGCTTGCGAAGGAGCTGGGATGCCGTGTGTATGACCGTCAGATCATCTGTATGATGGGCGAGAAATTCGGGATGGAAGGAACAAGCATTGAGAATCTTAAGAAATATCTGGATTCCTATAATGAGGGACGGCAGGTTACTTTCTCACCCTACGCCCTGCCGGGCGGCGGAGTTGCAGAGGACATTATGGATACGAGGGTATATGAGGAGCAGAGCAGACTTATCCTGGGACTTGCGAAGAGTGCGCCGGGAATATTCCTTGGACGATGTGCGAACCATGTACTGGCAGAACTGCCTCACACCTATTCCTTCTTCATCTATGCGGATGATGAATACAGGGAGAGAGAAGGCAGGGAGTATTATCATGGACAGACGCTTGCGAAGCTGAAAGAACGTGATGAGAAGAGGAACGAATATTACCTGCGGTATACGGGAACGAAGAGGGATGACCCTAAGTGCTACGATCTGGTCGTTAATGTAGGAAGGACAGGTATCGACGGAGCGGTGCGGATTATTCTGGATTATATTGCCGACAGGGAAAAAGAATAAAAAATGATTGGTGTATCCTGCAGGAAAACCTTTCCATAAAAGCATCAAAAAAGCGTGGGTCTCACAGCCAGTACAGTATTGTATATTTAACAGTGAATTCCGCACTTGCTATCTGTGCCAGATGCACGTCTCCAATCCTAGACGTAGACCGTTACGTTGCTAAGCGCCAGTGGCGCTTGTCCGGCAAGGACCGAAACGGAGTGTAGAACGTCGGCTTGCAGCCGCACATCTGACGCAGATATCAAGCACATTATTCACTGTTAATTAAGCAACACTGTACTAGTACTCTATAGCGGAGCATATTTTTCATAAGATAATGACGCCTGTTCTTTTGTAAGGCTAAAATGCGTTTGGAGCTTTATAAGGATTCTCTCTCTTGGAATCTGTTCGTCCAGGTTGTCCAGAATCAGAGCTTGTATTCCTTTTTCTTTAGCAGCTTCGGCCTCCGTTTTAGCAGCTTCGGCTTCTGTTTTAGCAGCTTCGGCCTCCGTTTTAGCAGCTTCGGCCTCCGTTTTAGCAGCTTCAACATCAGCCTTAGCGGCTTCAATTTCTTCTTGGGCAGCTCTTTTTATCGCTTCCACTTCTTTCTGAACAGATTTCAGGGCGTCATCCCGTACCCCTGCATGTACGACCTGCTCCAGACTGCTCATTTGTGTAACCTCCTTCCACAATTCCGCATTCTCAGAGTAGTCAATATACTCTGTTACGGTAGACATAAAGTCTTCTTTATGCGGATACATAATTGCATTCAGGAAACGAAAAAGGTCATATCCATCGTCTTCCTTAGCCCCATTATACACCTCATCGCCTAATTTGATAACTACCAAAGTCATCAGATCATAATTTTCTCTGGAAACCGTGCCGGGAGCGGTGTTTTTGGTGTTGGTTATTTCGTAGAATGAGATGCTGTAGCGGTCTTTTGGAGAGATGTCATCCCGGCAGATAAAGATACTATAGCATTTGGAAAGCAGATTGTAATCTGTGCCTTCCCATACTAATGATAATTGAGAGGACAGGCGCCGTGCAAGATAGTAGAGTCCCCGCTTTTCGATAGGGTAGCCGGGCTTGTAGGTTTTCTGTGGTTCCAGGTCTATATGTAAATTAATCTGTATATCTTCTGTGGAAAGTTGTGGATTCCTGGCTTGAAATGCCAGATCAAAATGAGTTGTCTTCTCGTTCAGATGAATGAACTCGGTATTGTCGCCTCTGAGTTCGGTGTTGGTTCTTCCTGGTGAGACTTCCATATTATCGATGATGGAGTCCGGCACTATAAACTTCTGAATCTCCTGTAAGCTGTAACTTTTGTATTCTGCGACGGTCCCTTTCAAAATGACGGCTAAAATCTCCGCATGCCGTAATATTGTCTTACTTGGGGCGTCTTTCCCGTTGGTGTCTGCTGTAACCTGCATGGCGCTGAGAGAGGCCATACTTCCCTGGAGCTTGTCCATGCTAATCGCCTCCATTCTGTTGAAAAATTCATGAAGAGGTTGAAGGGTTGTGGGAAATCATTTGACAATCTGTCTGTTCTTATATTGCTACAAAAGCAGACAGATGTCAACGTAAATTATTCGACTAGTTTCGACATGAAGGCGGCTCTTATTGTCCGTTCATTTCCTCAATCATATCCAGAAGCTCCTTTTTCCCGCACATTCCATAAGATACAACATTACGCAGCGGCATGCATGTAATCATAGCCGTATTCATAGCGTCGCTGATTGCAACATCTCCGTCGTCTTTCTTATTATCAGAAGAAGACGCCCCGAAGGTCTCTTCCAATTGTGTCTTAAACCGTTTCACATAATCTGCCGTACGGTTGTCTGCCAGTAATTCGCCAAACGTGGTATTCATATGTATCATAAGCGGAAGTTGTTTCTGTGCCGTGATATGCACCTTCTCTGACAGACGCATATCACGGGAAGATGCGCCGATCAGAATCTCATAACTGCCGGATGCGGCATACCAGTCCTTAAGCTTTGCATTATACCATGCAAAGCTTCTGTAATCCAAATGGAAATGCACAGTCTTTGTCTCACCGGGCATCAGGGATACCTTCTCATATCCCTTCAACTCCCGGAGCGGACGGCGGCAGACACCGGTCAGGTCGCTTAGGTATAACTGTACAATCTCTTTTCCTTCCACGCCGCCGGTGTTTGTCACGTCTACAGAAACCGTGACAGTATCCTTTTCACCAATCTCAGTCTTATCTATCTGCAAATTCCCATATGCAAAGCTGGTGTAAGAAAGCCCGTATCCGAATGGAAATGCTACTGGCATCTCTTTCGCATCGTAGTAGCGGTATCCCACGAAAATACCTTCCTGATACTTGACGTTTTCTCCATCGCCAAAGGACAGATAGGATGGATTGTCAGACAGCTTGTAAGGCATGGATTCCGCCAGTTTTCCGCAGGGGCATGTCTTTCCGAATAGAATGTCGGTAACGGCTTCTCCAACAGCCTGTCCGCCAAGATATGCTTCAAGGAGTCCCTTTACGCCTGTAAGCCAGGGCATTTCTACCGGGGAACCGTTGTGCAGGACGATAATTACCTCAGACTGCACGGCAAGGATATCTTCAATCAGACGGTTCTGGCATTCGGGCAGGCGCATATGTGTACGGTCGTATCCTTCGGACTCAAAACTGTCCGGAAGACCTGCAAAGATGACGACTTTGTCTGCGGCTTTGGCTGCTTCCAGGGCCTCTTTCGCAAGCGTCTCATCGTAAATATCGTCGTTCGCCGGGAATCCTTTGGCATATGTAATATTAACATTCCCGGAAACTGCATCAAGGGCGCTGCTCACACGGAAGCTGTTGATATGGGAACTTCCGCCGCCCTGGAAACGGGGCTTTTTGGCAAATTCTCCGATAAAGACAACCTTCTCCGTCTCCTTTAGCGGAAGCACGGAGTCATTTTTCAGAAGAACCATAGATTCTGCGGCGATTTTCTTAGCAAGCGCGTGATCGGCTTCCAGCGTGAATTCCTGCTCTTCCCGGTGATCCGTATATTCGAATACAATATTCAGGATGCGCTCCACAGCCTGGTCAAGAACTGCTTCATTCAGGGAGCCGTCCTTGACTGCGGCAATAATCTCCTGGTCATAAACGCCGCCGGATGACGGCATCTCAAGCTCCAGCCCGGCCATGAGTCCCGGTACACGCTCGTTGACAGCGCCCCAGTCGGACATCACATATCCTTTAAATCCCCATTCATCACGCAGAACGTCCGTCAGGAGCCACGGGTTTTCCGAGGCGAAGGTTCCGTTGATCCGGTTGTAGGAGCACATGACGGTGTAAGGCTTGGCCTTCTTGACCGCAGTCTCGAATGCCGGGAAATAAATCTCGCGAAGAGTCCGCTCATCGGCGTCGGAGGACGCGCTCATGCGGTTGAACTCCTGGTTATTTGCCGCAAAATGCTTGATGGAGGTTCCCACGTGATGTGCCTGTACGCCATTTATGAATGCGGCGGCAGTCTCCCCGGCAAGGTAGGGATCCTCGGAATAATATTCAAAGTTACGCCCGCATAAGGGGGAGCGCTTGATGTTGACCGCAGGTCCAAGGACGACAGAGACGTCGTTTGCCTGTGCCTCTCTTCCGATAGCGTCGCCGAATTCATACATGAGGTCACGGTCGAAAGAACACGCGCTTAATACAGCAGGCGGGAAACATACGGCTTTGATGCTGTCGTTGATTCCCAGATGGTCGGCCTTTTCATCTTGCTTGCGAAGGCCATGAGGGCCGTCGCTTACCATTACGCTTGGGATGCCAAGCCGCTCGACGCCTTTGAGGTGCCAGAAATCAAGGCCGGAGCACATCCCGGCTTTTTCTTCCAGAGTCATCTGGCTGATCAGTTCTTTGATATTTCGGTTCATGGTCGATTCTCCTTTTTAGATATTATTTGAATGATTTTAATGTACCAGTTATGGTAAGAAAATTATAGTATTTTCTTGCGAAAAATATTAAAATATTGTTAGAAGAAAATATTTCTGTTTGTATGGATGGAATGTTGTTCGAGGGACGGAAGTTTGGAGATGCCCTTCCCTCAAGCGGCCTGGGCACTGGAAATAGATTTACAACCGTACAGGTGGAAATTTTTCGTAGAGTAGGAATGAAGACTTGTGGAGAAGGGAAGAGGGGATGATGAGAAGGGAAGCGGATTTTCTGGAGGCATACAGGGGATATAGTATGTTTGAGAGGAGGGAACTGGCACAGCCCCATATGTCATACGCATATGAGAAGGAGAAGTACCGGGTGATCCGGGAGGGGCGGATGGATCTTCTGGATTCTGTAACCCGGATTCCGCCGGACGGGACGGAAGGCGTGCTGTCAAAGGATGCGCTCCGGCATCAGAAGAATATGCTGGTTGCTGCGATTACATTATTTACCCGGTCGGCCATGGACGGGGGGCTTCCGGAGGAAGTGGCATATGCTATGAGCGACAGCTATATTTTGAAGGGTGAAGAGTGTACATCGGTTGAAGAGTTGGACAGACTTGGCGACCGGGCGTTCCGGGAATATACGTATGCGGTGGCAAAGAACAGGCATTACAGCAGGAAGATAGAGGCGGCTCTGCATTATATCACGATTCATCTGCATGAGAAGATTACACTGGAAAATGTGGCAGAGGCAGCGGCGCTAAGTCCCTGTCATCTGTCAAGGATGTTCAAGAAAGAGGTGGGGATGTCCATGGTGGATTACGTACAGAAGGAGAGGGTCGAGGCGGCGAAGTATATGCTGGTCAATTCCGATGAGACGCTGGCGGCAATCAGCCAGTACCTGTATTTTTCAACGCAGAGCTATTTTATCAGGATATTCAGGAAATATACGGGGGTGACGCCGGGGCAGTACCGGAGGAATGTTGTGGATCCAAAGATTACCGGTCACACGGTATCTGGTATTACGCTGTAGGATGAATGACTGTAAGAGTGGTAAGAGAAAAATTATATAGTTAATGCCGGTAAAATGGTGGAATTATGCCAGGTTTTAATCTATAATAAATATTGCCATTAAAATATGAAAGACTATAATAATGGAGGTGCATATGCTTACGATTATCTATGGTGATGCAAAAGACAGTGTTTATAATACGAGTGTATATTTTAAAAATACTTACGAATCGGAATGGTTTGATTCAGAACTTGTTAAAAGGATAATAAAAGATGTTGATGATTCAGAGGTTTTAAGCGGGGAGTGCATAAACAGCCCTGTCTTGGGACAGATTCCGCCGGAGCGTTTGTCTGGGGGTGTAAAAACTTTATTGCTGATGCTGAATGAACCAGATAAGATCTTTAATGCGTCTACATGTGGGGATAATTGTGCAAAATGGATCTTGGAGATAGGAAAAAATATGGATCTTACAATTAATCTCAGACATATGATGAGTTTTGGAAAAGATACGGAATTTGAGATAAAGGTAAAAAATAGCGGTGAAGTCGTACATTCTATGAAAGAACTGCTTCCCATAGCAAGTAAATATCTGAATGTAATGAGACAGGAGTAATGAAACATGAAAGGTGCACATCGGATAATTGTAGAAACCAGAAAAATAAAATATGATTTCGTTATAAACAGAAATATTACAATCCTCACAGGAGACAGCGGCTCTGGAAAAACCGTACTGATTGATATGATTCGGGAATATAGAAGATATGGTTCTGACAGCGGCGTTACTGTTTCCTGTGACCGTATCTGCAAAACCCTGGATAATGAGGACTGGGAGTATCAGTTAAAAGAGACGGAAGGAAGTATTATATTTATAGATGAAGGCAACCGATTCTTATTTTCGAAACGATTTGCCGAACTTGCGCTGGCATCGGATAATTACTTTGTTCTTGCAACGCGAGAAAAACTTCCGATGCTTCCATACAGTATTCATGAGATTTATGGTTTTCGCAAATCAGGTAAATTTCATGAAGCAAAACAAAAATACAATGAGATTTATCATTTATATGGGGAAATAACAGATAAAGACGGTGTTGCGCCCCAATATGTGATTACTGAAGATTCTAATGCAGGATATGAATTCTTCTCAGAATTATCAAGGCAGATAAGTATTAGCTGTATTTCAGCAAACGGAAAATCGAATATCATGAAGAAGCTGCAGGACAGTGAAAGGGTTACCGGAAAAAGACTGGTAATCGTAGACGGCGCGGCTTTTGGATCGGAGATGAAAGAAGTAAGTGAATATCTGGCTTTATCGGGGCAAGTTGTACTCTATGCACCGGAATCTTTCGAATGGATCTTGCTTTCGGCGAATGTTGTTCCCAAGGTAAATGTCAGACACATTCTTCAGGATCCGGCTGATTATATTGATAGTAAGCAATTCGCCAGTTGGGAAAGATTCTTTACAGAGTTATTGGCAGACCAGACAAGAGGGGATATTGTATGGAACTATTCAAAGAAAAAACTGCCAAGAGCATACTTATCTCCAAGAGTAATGAATGCAGTAAAAAGGTTTATGAAGGTGATTGTCTGGGAATAAGAATCTGCCGCCCCAACCGGCTGGAAAGCGGACGATCAAGTTTTATATGTTCCTACGATAGAATATCCTTCCTGCAGTACCGGCAGAACCCTGCGCCAATCCCAATCACCGTAAACACAAGCCCCACCGACAGATATTTTACATCCAGACACTCGTCCGCAATAATATCCGCACTCTCCGTATAGCCGAACGGAGTCAGATATTTCAGGAATTTCGCCTGCTCGGTCAGATTCGCAATGATATTCAGGAAGTAAAGAAGAGCGGCCATGCCAAGCCCGATTCCCGGGCCTCCATGATTTAAGAAAGCCGATATTCCGAAACAAACGGAAGCCACCTCGACCTGCAGGATAAGATAAGCAAGAAGCAGCAAATAGAGCGGGCGGATATCAGGCTCTTCCCCGATTGCACAGATAGAGGCAGCGGTCACAGCGGCCACGAAAAGGTTCAAAAGCAGGATCTGTATCAACACGGAGACCAGTTTCTTGCCCACGATTTCCCGGCGGCTGACCGGATGAGTGAGGAGAAATTCCGCCGTCTGCTCCTTCTCTTCCTTTGCCAACGCAGAGATACCCAGAAGAGCCGCAAAAAAGGCGCCTCCAAGCCCCAGGATATTGCCGCATTCCACGCCGAAGAATCCCATGAATTCGCCAAAATTAAGCCTGTCCATGCCAAAAGCGGCGGAAAAACCGCCCATTTCGGCAAACATCGAACTGACATCCCCCATCTGTGTCTCCATTTCCGGATAAATAAGGATACAGAGCGCCAGCATAAATGCAATCACCATTGTCCAGATGAGCAGGGTCATCCGTCCTTGTCTTACTTCATGTTTTATCATAACCATATTATTTTCCCTCACTATCCATAATAATGCATAAATATCTCTTCCAGATCCGGCTCGGTAATGGAAACATCTGTAAGGTTCAGTCCTGCCAGAACATTCAGCAGCTCTTTTGGGCTGCCGCTATAGAGAAAACTTACGGAATCCCCGTCCGTCTGGACATCCTTCATGGCGGGCAGTTCAAGCGGCAGTTTCACGCCCGCGCCTCTTAGCCGGACCCGTTTCGTATCCGTATGCCCGAGGCTTTGTGTGCTGTCTGAGACCAGCAGACGCCCTTCCCGGATGACAGCAGCGTGCCGGCAATACCGCTGGACCTCCGAAAGAATATGAGAAGATACGAAGATCGTAGCCCCCTCCTTGTTGCGCTCTTCCAATATCGAATAGAACTCCCGCTGCATCAGAGGGTCCAGACCACTGGTAGGCTCGTCCAGAATGCAAAGCCTTGGCATGTGCTGGAGTGCGCAGATGATGGATACCTTCTTGCGGTTGCCAAGAGACAGCTCGCGGATTTTCTTATTCACATCCAGTTCCAGCCTTTCACAGAGTCTGCCGGCTTCTGCCCTGCAGTCTTTGTGCCGCAGTCCGGCAGAGAATGTGATCACATCCCGGACCCGCATGTTGCGGTAAAAAGAAGCCTCTGACGGCATATATCCGACATGGGAGAGAATCTCCTCTTTCTGGCGGCTGATATCCATCCCCAGGATCTGCGCGCTCCCGTCCGACGGTGCGGTCAGTCCAAGCAGGGTGCGGATCGTGGTGCTCTTCCCGGCGCCGTTAGGCCCGATGAAACCGAAGAAATCACCCTGCGCCACGGTCAGGTTCAAATCTATAATTCCCCGTGATTTGCCGTAATATTTTGTGAGTGAAGCGGTTTTGATTGCATCCATTCTATTTTACAGACTCCTTTCATAGATCGTTCAAAGGAACTTTTGCGTTACTTTTCACACTTACGCAGATACACATTCTTCCAGAATGCCAGCATCTGTGAGAAATCCTTCTCAAGCCTTTCGGCTTCCAGAACTTCCCCGCGCTGAGAGATCTCCCACAGGTATCCGACGGACATGAGGTAGATCTGCCTGTGCATCATCTTAAGATCCAGTCCGGGGATGAAAGCATCAGGATCAAGCCCGGCAAGCGCGCCTGCCGCCTTCCGGTCAAAATGTGCCCGGTAGCTTCTCTGGATATCCTCACAGACAGCGGTATCCTTTTCGTAGAATGCTTTCATGGCAAAGGCGGCGATATCCGGATACCGGCACATGATGCGGATCTTGGCGTGCATGCCCCGTTCCATCATCTCGAACAGATCCGTACATTCATAACAGTGATTCCTGGTTAGATATTCAACAGTAATGTCCGCCGCTTTGTCCCACAAGAACAGATACAGCTCCTTCTTATTGTGGAAATAGTGAAACAAAAGAGATTTACTGATTCCGGCTTCGTCCGCAATCTCCTGCATGGGGCTTTTCTTATAAGAATTCTGTGAAAATACACGGAATCCTGCGTTGATGATCTGCTGCTGCTTTTCTGGCGGAAGGGTATAGAATCTTTCATTCATCTGGAAATCCTCGCTGACTAAAACGGTCAATCGGTTATCTTCTATTATATCCCATTGACCGTTTTTGAGAAGACTCTTTATTGAAAATTAAGAACTATTTTGCCTGTGTGAGGACTATTTACGAGGACACTGAAAAAGTCTAATTCTTTGAAAAGAGGATTGGGCTCTCTTCCATGTTGGCATTATAATAGAAATATGAGGTAGGAGGATTCCGAAATGCTGAGAGGTAATTCACAATGCTCAGCCAGAACATGCCTACATGCCTATCCCTTTCTTGACAGAGATTTTTGACCATACTATAATGATGAAAGAATATTGTGGAATTAGGTGAGAAAATGCTAGATAAAAAAATCGAATATTTTATAGCAGTTGTTCAGGAGGGCTCATTCTCTGGCGCTGCCCGCAAATTCTTCTTGTCACAGCCTAATCTTTCCAAACAAGTTTCAATATTGGAAGAAGAGCTTGGAGTAAAATTGCTGGACCGAAAAGGGTATCGGCCTCTTCTTACTAAGGTTGGCGCTATGTTTTATCAGGAATGTCTGCAGTTGCAGGAGCATTGCTGTCAGTTGAAAAAGCAGTTGCAGCAATTGCAGAAACAGAGACTTTCGATAGGGATTTCTGGAAGTTTTGAAAATCGTAGAGTAATTGTAGCAATTAATTCCTTTAAACAGCAATACCCGGATTTTGAAATTTGTTTTTCCAACATGAATTTTGAAAATTCCGTAAAAAATTTGCTAAACGGAGTAATTGATGTCAGCTTCGGTCTTGAATCTACTTTTCGCTGTTACAACAACATTAAGTATGATATATTATATATATATGATATCTGTATGATCTGTTCTTTTGAGCATCCGTTAGCACGGTTAAAAGAAGTTACGATTGACCAAATCAAGAATGAAAAAATGATATTGCTCTCACAGAAATATGGGGTAAATTTTTATAAAGATTTTATCGAAGCCTGTAAAAAAGATGGGTTTAGACCAAAGATTCAAAAAGAAGTAGACTCTTTTGATGAACTTGTCCTTGATGTTTCTACCAATGAGGGCATTGCTATTGTGTCTAAAGATGTGGTTAGCGAAGATGAGGTACATACTGCGTATATTCGAAATACTCATCATCATTCAAAATATGTGCTGGCGTATTTGCAGGGTATTGAAAAAGAATCCATTGAAAATTTTCGTAATGTTATAATTTCACATTTTAAACGTAAATTTCCAGAAAATCGGTAAAGATGAATATTTTTAATTCAAGTTTAAAACATTATAATTTTTAGTTATAGAATTCTAAAAGTTTTTAGTGCCTTTCTTATTTTTTCCTATTTGGTACAATATAAGTCAGAAACTAATCGAAACATATTTATAAAGAAAGGGATTATTTATGAAGAAAATTTTATTAAATGGAGTCGATGGGAATTTTGGCAGAAAAGCTGCGTCCGTATTGATTGAAAAATGGCCTCATGAGGATTTGATTTTTACAGCGCCTACAGAAAAAGGCTTGGAAAAATATAAGGCAATGGGGATTGAAACCAGAATAGCCAATTTTAACGATGAAAATTTATCAGATGCATTCCAAAATGCGGACACTATGATTTTAATATCCATGCCATTTGTCGGACCTAAAAGACGTATGGCACAAAAAAAAGCGTTGGATGCAGCGGTTAAAGCTAAGGTAAATCGATTGGTGTATACTTCCATTGTTGGTGCAGGGGAAAAAGATATTGACACTTATGAGGTCAATGATCATGTATGGTTTGAAGCTTATGTAAAGGAACAGCCTATTCACTATTTATTCCTTCGGGATTCTCAGTACGCAGAGGCTATGGTATCTAATTATGTCAATGCATATGAGAATACAGGGAATGTTTTGGCAAATAATATGGGAGAGGGCAAGATGGCTTATATTTCCAGAGATGACTGCGCGGTTGCGGCTGCTTGTGCAGCAATGAGCGATTGGGAAGATAGAGTAATCGATGTTAATGGATCAGAACAGCTGACGATTGCAGAGTATATTGCGATTGCTAATGAAGTCACTGGTCATAACGTAGAATACAAATATATAAACGATGAAGAACAATATGCATTTTTTGACTCAATTGGCGTTCCGCGAACGACAGAGGAAATGTGGGCGCAAACTGCATCCAATTTTCCATTCTGCAGTGATGGAATGGTCACTTTCGGAAGGGCAATCCGTTTAGGACAAATGTCTACCTTTACAAATGATTTTGAGAAGCTGACCGGAAGAAAACCATTATCTGTAAGAGAAATTTTTGAAGATATGCAAAATCATGTGATTGGCTCCAGAACTGCTACAGATAATTAACTTTGTATTAGTACAAAAGATTAGTACAAAATTAAAAATATCTTGACAAAGTACGGATAGGATGGTAATTTTATTAATTATAGTATGTTACTTGTTGGAAGGAAACGAGGCATTAACTATGCATAGATGCTAGGATATTTATGTGTGTTAATGTCTTTTTTGTTGTTGAAATATCTGACAATTTAAAGAAATAATAGATGTTATCGTTGCAAAAGTGACAGGAATCAGATAATCATATGTCCAAAGCATCCGCAGAATGAAAAAAAGGAGTGAAGAATAATGAAAGACAAGATTTTTGGCGTGCTGCAGCGAGTTGGAAGATCTTTTATGCTTCCAATTGCAATCCTTCCGGTAGCAGGACTTCTGCTGGGGATAGGAGGTTCATTTTCAAATGAGACTATGCTCCAGACATACGGCATTGAAAAGGTTATGGGCTCAGGAACTGTATTTAACACGGTGTTTCAGATTATGAGTGAGGCCGGAAATATCGTGTTTACAAACCTTCCCATTATATTTGCTATGGGAGTCGCGATAGGTATGGCGAAAAAGGAGAAGGATGTCGCTGCATTGTCAGCCGTTATTGCTTTCTTCATCATGCACGCTTCCATAGGCGCGTTGATTGAGAACGGAGGAGGCCCAGAAAGTATGTTGGAGGGAGCAACGACTTCCGTATGCGGCATTACATCCCTACAGATGGGAGTATTCGGTGGAATTATTGTAGGTTTGGGGGTTGCAGCCCTCCACAACAGATTCTATAAGATTGAGCTGCCTCAGGTATTATCATTTTTCGGTGGAACCCGGTTTGTTCCTATCATCAGTGCACTGGTATATACTTGTGTGGGAATCCTGCTGTTCTTCCTGTGGCCGGTTATTCAGCAAGGGATCTATAAAGTTGGAGATGTTGTATTGAGTTCAGGATATGCGGGAACCTGGGTGTATGGAACGATGGAACGTCTTTTGATTCCATTTGGATTACATCATGTGTTCTATCTTCCGTTCTGGCAGACAGCAGTCGGCGGAACCCTCGAAGTGGCTGGACAGACGATTGAAGGCGCTCAGAATATTTTCTTTGCACAGTTGGCCGATCCAACAATTGAACATTTTGCCGTATCTGCGACCAGATTCATGTCAGGGAAGTTCCCTTTGATGATTTTTGGACTTCCAGGGGCGGCTCTGGCAATGTATAGGACTGCCAAATCCGAGAAGAAGCAGGCAGTTGCGGGGCTTCTCCTGTCTGCGGCACTTACATCTATGCTGACAGGTATTACGGAGCCATTGGAATTTACATTTCTGTTTGTGGCGCCGCTGCTTTATGGAATTCATTGTGTTCTTGCAGGATGTGCGTATATGCTCATGCATATATTCAATGTGGGTGTGGGAATGACATTTTCAGGAGGGTTGATTGATCTGTTCCTGTTTGGTATCCTGCAGGGAAATGCGAAGACGAACTGGATCTGGATCGTGATTGTCGGAGCAGTATATTTCATTATATATTATTTCCTCTTTGGATTTTTAATTGAAAAATTAGATTTGAAGACACCTGGTCGTGATGACAACGAAGAAGTAAAATTATACCGCAGAAGTGATGTGGAAGCTAGGAAGAAAGGTGCTGAAACCAGAGATGGCAGTGAATCGACAGATGAACTTTCAAGAAGTATCTGCCAGGGACTTGGAGGTAAGAAGAATATCTCCGATGTGGACTGTTGTGCGACAAGACTTCGGTGTACGGTATATAAAGCCGAACTGGTGAATGATGCAATGTTGAAATCAACAGGCGCATCTGGTGTTGTACATAAGGGAAATGGTGTACAGGTCATTTATGGCCCGAGAGTGACTGTGATTAAATCGAATCTGGAGGATTATCTGGAGACAGCACCAGATGAAGAGTATATTGCTGATATGCCGGAAGAAGCCAAAGAAGGACAGAAAAAGAAAGAAACAGGAATGAAGGTTGTTCAGACCGTAACTATATCCAGTCCGGTAACCGGAATTGCCGCAGACCTGTCTACGGCGCCCGACGAAGCGTTTGCCGGAAGAATGATGGGTGACGGTGCTGTAGTAACACCTGAGGATGCCGTTGTGAGAGCACCGGAGGATGGAGAGGTCTGCTTTGTATTTGAGACGAAGCATGCGGTTGGTTTCCTGACAGATTCCGGTATCAGCCTTCTGATCCATATGGGGATTGATACGGTTGCCCTGAATGGAGAGGGGTTTGAAGTATTTGTTGAAAACGGACAGAAAGTGAAGAAAGGAGATCCGATGCTGAAGCTTGATCTGGATTATCTGAAAGCTAATGCACCGTCAATTGTATCTCCGGTATTGTGCACAGAACTGGAGGATAATCAGAAGATACGGCTGATTAAAGAAGGCGAGATACAGGCAGGAGAAACATTATTTGCAGTTGATTTTCTGGAATAGCGCAGATACAGGATTGATTAAGAAGCAGATATAGGCAGGGAAAAGTATGTACAGAGTCAAGAAAGTGTTGAACCATAATACGGTGATTGGAATCCGGTCAGAAGATAATCAGGAGTATCTGATTATGGGGAAAGGAATAGGATTCGGTAAGAAAGTAAGCGAAAGGTTAGAGGAAAGAGCCGGGGACACCGTCTATTCTCTCCAAAAAGCTACGGAACGCGGTGACGCACGGGAAATGGTCAGATCAATCCCACCGGTCTGTCTGGAGATTACAGATCAGATCTTAAGTGATGCGGAGAAGGTATTTGGCAAGATAGACAGAAGCATACTTTTTCCTATGGCGGATCATCTTGAATATGCTATCAAACGTATAGAGAACCACGAGCAGATCAGTAATCCGCTGACAGATGATATTCGTGTCCTGTTCCACATGGAATATAAGGTGGCGGAAAGAATCGTTCCTGTCTTAAAAGAACGGATGGGAATAGAGATTGATGAAGATGAGGTCGGTTATATCGCACTGCATATCCATTCTGCTATTCAGGAGGAGAAGGTTTCACAGGCGATGCAGGTTGCACAGGCAGTCAGAGAATGTGTCTCACTGGTGGAAAAAGAGATTGGAAAACCGATAGATGTTATGTCACTTTCATACAATCGTCTAATGAACCATATCCGGTATATGGTGGCAAGAGCGCTCAAGGGAGAGACTCTTAAGATTAATATGAACGATTATATGGGAGTCAAATTTCCGCAGGCATTCCGGATGGCGGAGAAAATCTGCAGGCAGGTAGGACATAATCTGAGACGTGAGCTCAGTGATGTGGAGATTGGATATCTGGCGATGCATATTGAAAGAGTAGCAAGTGAAGAAATTCTGCCTGAGAATGAATGACAGGAAGCAAAACAGTTAATATCGTTATAACCGTCAAAATGAAATAAATTTGACGAGAATAAATAAAATAAAAGGAGAAGGAGCTATGAGAACATTTAATTACACAATCACAGATGAAGTAGGGATTCATGCAAGGCCAGCGGGGATGTTAGTGAAAGAGGTCAAGAAATTTGCCTCTAATATAACTATTGTAAAAGATGGAAAGAGAGCCGATGCGAAGAAGCTTATGTTATTGATGAGTCTTGGAGTAAAGTGCGGTGAAAAAATTACAGTAGAGATAGAAGGCACTGATGAAGAAGAGGCAAGCGTAGCATTGGAGGCATTTTTTAATGCGAACTTATAAGATACCGAGGTGGCGAATATGGAAACATATACTGGTAAATCAATATTTAAAGGAATTGCCATAGGGAAGGTTCTATTCTATCAGAAAGGCGAACAGGTCGTAAAGCGTGTCAAAGTTCAGGATACGGCGGCAGAGATTAGCCGGTATGAAGCAGCACGAGAAGAGGCGCTCCGTCAATTAAATGTTTTGTATGAGAAGGCATTGAAGGAAGTTGGAGAGACGAATGCAGCGGTTTTTGAGGTGCATGCGATGATGATAGAGGATGATGATTATGTAGATTCTATTCGGAATATCATAGAGACACAGCAGGTGAACGCAGAATTTGCCGTTGCTACTACAGGAGATAATTTTTCGCGGATGTTTACCGAGATGGATGATGAATACTTCAAAGCCAGAGCGGCGGATGTGAAGGATATTTCAGAACGGCTTGTGAATATCCTGAGCGGAAGAACGGATGGACAGGGGGATTTAGAGGAACCGGTCATTATCGTGGCAGATGATCTTGCCCCGAGCGAGACAGTGCAGATGGATAAGGATAAACTGCTGGCATTTGTTACGAGATATGGTTCCGCCAATTCTCATACAGCGATCCTTGCAAGAACAATGAATATCCCTGCATTGATCGGGACAGATATTTCCGAATCATGGAATGGAAAACTGGCAGTCGTGGACGGATACACCGGATTGATTTATGTTGAGCCGGACGAGGAAACACTTAAGGAATTAAAGCGACGGCAGGAAGAAGATCTTCATGCCCGGGAACTGTTGGAACAGTTGAAGGGGAAGGAAGATATTACGCCGGGCGGAAGATCCATCCGGCTCTATGCGAATATCGGAGGAGTTAAGGATGTCGCAAATGTACTTGCAAATGATGCGGCGGGAATTGGATTGTTCAGGAGTGAGTTTTTGTATCTGGAGGCAGAGGATTATCCGGATGAGGAGTCACAGTTCCAGGCTTATAAGACTGTAGCGGAGAATATGGCCGGAAAGAAAGTAATTGTCCGGACACTGGATATCGGAGCAGATAAGCAGGCAGAGTACTTTGGTTTGGATCATGAGGAGAATCCGGCCATGGGCTACCGTGCGATTCGTATCTGTTTGGACAGGAAGGAGATTTTCAGGACACAGCTTCGTGCTTTGCTTCGTGCCAGTGCGTTTGGCAATATCGGGATCATGTATCCGATGATTATTTCTGTAGATGAAGTCAGGAAAATTAAAGAGATTGTCGAAGAAATCAAAAAGGACTTAAATGAAAAGGGAATCCCATATGGAAATGTAGAGCAGGGGATTATGATTGAGACTCCTGCCGCAGTTATGATTAGTGATATGCTGGCAGAGGAAGTGGATTTCTTCAGTATAGGAACAAATGATCTGACGCAATATACGCTTGCTATTGACAGGCAGAATATGAAGCTTGACAATATTTATGACGCTCATCATCCTGCGGTACTGCGTATGATACGGATGACAATAGAGAATGGCCACAAACATGGCTGCTGGGTTGGAATCTGTGGTGAACTGGGAGCAGATATGACCTTGACAAAGACATTTTTGGAGATGGGAATTGATGAACTGTCAGTCTCTCCGTCATTTGTGCTTCCTATTCGGAAATTAATACGCGAGATGGAACTGTAGATTGAAAATATGCTATAAAGAGGGTGATTTTTTGGGCAGTATTTGGCATGATGTCAGAGAGGAGCGCATATTTCCAACGGATTTCCTTTCTGTAATAGAGATATCAAAGGGCAGTAAGAAGAAATATGAGCTGGATAAAGAGACTGGTATGATCATACTGGATCGGATCCTATACACGTCTACGCACTATCCTATGAATTATGGATTTATCCCAAGAACCCTGGGAGATGACGGTGATCCTCTGGATGTTCTGGTAATGTGTTCAGAACCGTTGGAGCCACTGACACTTGTGCGGTGCTATCCGATTGGTGTGATGAAAATGACAGATGACGGTTCCGGTGATGAGAAAATCATTGCAATTCCTTGGGCGGATCCAACTTATGAGGTGTATACGGATATCTCTGAACTTCCGAAACATATTTTTGACGAGATTCGGCATTTTTTTATGGTGTATAAAGATTTGGAAGGAAAGAAAACGGCAGTGAATGAGTTTGAGGGATCGATGGGAGCGGTCAAAGTGATTGAGGAATGCATTGAAAGATATCGAAAGAAATTTGGGTGTAGATAATTTTCTTTGTTTTTTATGGCTAACAAAATGAGAAGGCATGCATATCATTAGTGAATATGCATGCCTTCTCATTTTGTTAATTATCATTTAACATTTCCGATATTTAGTCGGAAATACAGAATTAAAGAAATGTGAATGGTGGAATATGCTTTTTTTTTGAACGAATAAAACAGCAATATAAAAGAGATAAGAATATAATTGTATATATAAATGGGTGCAAAAAAGAAAGATACTATGCAGTCTGCACAATAAAGGCAGATCTGATACAAAGGAGATGCAATATGGCAAAGAAAAAGCCAAAGTTAGAATTTAGATATTACGAAATTGAACCTAATGAACAGGTACTTGCGCTTCTTGGTGAAAATTGGAGAAGAACTTACGGAAAAGATATCGACAAGTTACACTTCCATAATTATATGGAGGTTGGGATATGCTATGAGGGACATGGAGAAACGATTCTGCGAGATAGCGTACAAACTTTTGAAAAAGAATGTATTATTATCGTGCCTCCCAATTACCCACACAGTAATACGGCTGACTTTGGCACTACAGCGTACTGGGAGTGGCTATATTTAGATATTGACAGCGTGCTTCAGGATATGAAGGAGCTATCTTTTAGTAAACTGGATACGGACTATCTGAGAAATGAACTATATAAAACAGCATTGTTCTTCTATCAGAAAAAATATCCGAAGATAAGTGATATTATTTTGAAAGTCCGCGAAGAATGTGATAAAAAGGCATATATGTACAGGGAGACCGTGAAAGGTTTACTACAAGCTTTTGTCGTAGAACTTCTACGCATCCATAATGTTCAGGCAGACATGCCAAAGAAAAGTACCAGAAATTTTCAAATAGCCCCAGCGCTTAGTTATGTAAAAGGAAATTATCATGAGGATATCAAGATTCAGGATTTGGCAAAGGTTTGTGGAATCAGTGAGACTCATTTCAGGAGGAT
>CAMSTW010000042.1 GCA_947063855.1 uncultured Dorea sp. | reverse complement strand
TGTGCATGAATCTCTGGCGGAATCTCTGCATCTGGCTGGTACGGTTGTTGCCGTGAGCCATCATCGTAAAGTCTGAATACATGCAGGAATCCCAGCATCTATAACGGGATACGCTGTTTCCTGCGGTATAGTCCTTGATATCATAACACTGGCAGGTCGGGCACACGAAGGTACAGGTCCCGCAGGCCAGACATGGTTTGTATAATTCCTCCCAGATCGGGGAATCAAATTTCTCCGACAGGGCGTCCCCGTTCCATCCTTCTAAGGACAGGTTCATATAGGGAAGCTTTTCTATGATCTTATGGATTGCTTCCTTCTCAGCCTCGACGGCCGCCTCCGAAACTTCGCCTCCGTCGGTGAGCAGATCTTTTACCGCCTCTGTGAGCGCCTCGCCCTTCTCGGTCAGAGCCTCCCAGCAGAGTTCATCCTCCACAGTCCATACCGCGACGTCAGAAGCCGGCTCGGCCGCGTCCACGCCGAACACCTTACAGAAGCAGGTCTCCTCCGGCTCGTGGCAGGCAAAAGCTACAATCGTCCCATGGTCTCTCCTTGCCGCATAGAAGGTGTCGATGGGATCAGATAAGAATACCTTGTCCAGAACCTCTAATCCCTTCACGTCGCACGCCTTCATACCGAATACCACGAAGTCCTGCTCTTTCAGGCTCTCCGGCTCGATTGCCATCTTCTTTCCTTCTTTTTTCACGGTATAGAGACTCTCGCTTTGCGGGAAAAATGCATCTTTTGCTGATTTAACAGTCTTCAAGGTATCAAGATCTACCTCGGCATCCGCGCTCCAGGCAGCGAAATTCGTCTGTCCGGCAGTCCTTACCGGAAGATACAGTTCCCGGTTTTCCGCGATCATCTGGAATAATGCGGAAAGATTCTCTTTGGCTATCTTATACATACATTATCCCCTCTTTCCTACAATACTTGGTTCCGCGTCCTCAAACGTATAGTCGGTAAGCGGTGCTGTTGAATCGGTATCTGCCCCTGCCTGGTACTCGCCGTATAATTCGTCAATATCCTTGATGAACTTGCGGTTGAACAGGTGAAGCGGGATTCCCTGCGGGCATACACGGCTACATTCGCCGCAGTCCGTACATCTTCCTGCCACATGGAACGCACGGATGATGTGGAACATCTTCTCCTCGAAAGAATCCACGTTGGCCTTCTGGGAGCTGTCAAACTTGTTGCTGTCGAATACGCATTTGCGGCAACTGCACGCCGGGCAGGCATTCCTGCAGGCATTGCAGCGGATACATTTGCTAAGCTCGCTTCGGAAATACGCAAATTTCTCCTCCGGGCTCATGGCCTCGATCCGTTCTACTTCCGCGAAACGCTCCGCGTCCTTCGTCTCCTTGGACTCACCAATCTGCTCGTCGAAGATCATATGATCCTTGCCCTTGCAGACATGGCATCTCTCTAACATGGCGTCCGCATAAGGAATCGTCTTCTCCCCGTAAATGGTCTGGATCTTAAGCGTCTCGGCATCATCTGTGATCTCGGCGCCTTCGATCCTCTCGATTCCCTTGACGCCCTGTTTCCTGATCCTCTCGATATCCAGCTTCCCTTTGCATCCAACACCGACGATATAGGCCTTCTCCCTGTCTACCCGGTGCTCCTTGATCAATTGGTTAAAACTGTATGTATCGCATGGTTTCAGGCAGACCATGGTCTTTCCTTCCAGTTTGGAAGCCTCGATCATGTATTTGCTTAAATTGGCTCCGCAGAACCCGTTATATACAAAATCCTTCAAATCTTCTTCTGTCTCAAAGTAAGCCGGTTCCGGATTGTAAGGCAAGTCTCCGGCCTTCCAGCCGAGAACCCGTGCCACTGTTCCGTCAGCCAGCAGTTCTTTTGCACGGTTGATTAGTTCTTGCATCTTAGATCCCCCAATCTTACATTTTCACCGAGAGAATAGATCTTCTCTACGAAACTGTTCATTGTCTCAGAGAACTTCACGCCCTCTGCCGCAGATACCCACTCCACGCGTGTACGTCCGTTTTCCACGCCGATATAGTCAAGCATGGAGAACAACAGCGTCATACGCCTTCTTGCATAGAAGTTTCCGGTGCTGTAGTGGCAGTCTCCCGGATGGCACCCGCACATGATCACACCGTCCGCTCCTTTCTCGAATGCCCTTAAGATGAACATGGGATTCACACGGCAGGAACATGGTACACGGATGATCTTCACATCGGCAGGATAGGTAAGACGGCTGCTTCCTGCCAGGTCCGCTCCCGCGTAACTGCACCAGTTACAGCAGAACGCTACAATCTTCGGTTTGAATTCTTTATTTTCTAACGGCATATTGCATCCACCTCCGCTAAGATCTGTCTATTGGAGAAGCCCTGCAGATCCATGGCTCCGGACGGACATGCAACGGTACAAGCGCCGCAGCCCTGACAGAGTGCGTTATTCACCACTGCCACACGGCGTGTCTCGCGGATTCCATGGTCGTTGACCTCTTTGTCTTCATAAGTGATCGCACCGTACGGACATACATTCTCACAGGTAGAACATCCGTTACACAGCAGGATATCTGACTGTGCGGTACATGGATTGGTCATCAGTTTATCCTTCGCAAGAAGCCCGATTGCCTTCACAGCGGCAGCTCCCGCCTGTGCAACGGTCTCCGGGATATCCTTTGGTCCCTGGCAGACGCCGGATAAAAAGATACCTGCCGTCGGCGACTCTACCGGACGGAGCTTCGCATGCGCTTCTGTCAGGAAATTATTCGTATCAATACTTGCAGTCAGCATGGTTGCGATCTTGCGCACATCCGGATTCGGCTCGATGGCTGTGGCAAGGACTACCATATCTGCTTCTTTCAAAATCTGCCTGTTGTCTAAGAGGTCGGATCCCTGTACCAGAAGCTTTCCGTCCGGCTGCGGGATAACCTTTCCGACCTGTCCTTTGATGTAATTCACTCCGTACTGCTCTACCGCTCTTCTGTAGAACTCGTCGAAGTTCTTGCCCGGTGTACGCACGTCGATATAGAACACGGTCACGTTCACATCCGGGTACTTGTCGCGGATCAGCATGGCGTGCTTCGCCGTGTACATACAACAGATCTTGGAGCAGTAAGGCTTCCCTCTGTCGTCGGAACAGCGGCTTCCCACACACTGGATAAATACGATCTCCTTCGGAGCCTTCCCGTCGGAGAGACGCTCTAAGTGCCCGTGAGTCGGTCCTGCCGCGTTCATCACACGCTCTAACTCCAGAGAGGTGATGACATCCTTGCTCTGGCTGTACGCGTATTCGTCATATTTGTCCAGATTAATGGTGTCGAATCCTGTCGCGACAACAATGGCGCCGTACTTCTCTGTGATGATCTCATCCTTCTGCCCATAGTCGATGGCTCCCGCCTGGCAGACCTTGGAACAGATTCCGCATTTCCCGGTCTTGAACTTAATACAAGCCTCACGGTCGATCACCGGTACGTTCGGGATCGCCTGTGCGAACGGCGTATAGATGGCACTTCTGGTATTTAAACCTCTGTTGAACTCGCTCGGCGCCTTCTTGGACGGACATTTCTCCTGGCAGACGCCGCAGCCGGTACATTTGTCCATATCCACGCTTCTCGCCTTCTTGCGGATATCTACAGTGAAATCTCCTACGAAACCGCTTACCTTCTCTACTTCACTGTATGTATAGATGGTGATCTTCTCATGGGCGGACGCCTCCACCATCTTGGGTGTCAGGATACACGCGGAACAGTCTAAGGTCGGGAAGGTCTTGTCAAGCTGTGACATCCTTCCGCCGATACTCGGCGTCTTCTCCACAATATCTACTTCATAACCTGCGTCCGCGATATCAAGGGCCGTCTGGATACCTGCGATACCGCCGCCGATCACCAGCGCACGCTTGGTTACCCGGCTCTCGCCAGCCTGAAGCGGTGTGTTTAAGTTCACCTTCGCAACCGCCGCCCTCATCAGGATCACGGCTTTCTTGGTCGCCTCTTCCATATCCTTATGAATCCAGGAACAATGCTCACGGATATTGGCGATCTCCACCATATATGGGTTCAGTCCCGCACGCTCCGCCGCCTTTCTGAAAGTCGCCTCATGCATACGCGGGGAACAGGAACATACGACGATTCCTGTCAGATTCTTCTCCTGAATGGCTGCCGCGATCTTCGCCTGTCCGGCCTCGGAACACATATACTGGTAGTCCTCGGCATGGACAACGCCCGGCTCCATAAGCGCCATCTCTGCTACTTTGCTTACGTCCACCGTAGCGGCGATATTACTTCCGCAATGGCAGACAAATACTCCTATCCTCTGCACGCGCTTCTCACCTCCTGTATCTTCTGAATGCACTGACTAACAACTGCTGCGGAAGCTCCGGATCCAACAGCTCCGGAATCTCGTCTGCCAACAGGTAATTCTGGTCCTTCTGGCGTACAACCACCTGTCTTGCGGCGTCAATAAGCTTCCCTGGTTTCACGTCGCGCGGACATCTCTCCACACAAGCGAAGCAGGAGAGACATTTCCACAGAGACTTGGAATTCACCAGACTCTCGATATCTTCGTTGATCACATAGGACACGAACTGATGGGGTTTGATATCCATCTCGTTATAGGACGGGCAGGTCGCAGAACATTTGCCGCATTTCATACATTTGAGCGGATTCACGCCGCTGATCTCCTTGATCAGCTCCGCTTGTTTCTTCTGGGAACTCATACTTTCTGCACCTCCTCTTTCGCTTTATCTTTGACGCCTAATGCTTCTGCCAGAAGCTCCGTGAAGTAGACAACAGGAAGAGTCGCCCCCGTAGTCTTGTTCAGGTTATAGAGGCAGAGCGGACAGGCTGTCGTGAGCATCTCGGCTCCAAAGCCTTTGGCGCTTGCCATGATCTTCTCGCACATGCTCTTGGACAGATCCTTCTCCTTTAAGGAAATGTATCCGCCGCAGCACTCGTTGCGGTACGGATAGATTACAGGCTCGGCTCCGATCGCACGGATGAAGTCTTCAATGATCGTCGGATTCTCCGGATCGTCGAAGCTTAAAAGCTTGCTTGGACGAAGGAGCAGGCATCCGTAATATGCGCCGATTTTCCTGCCCGTAAGAGGGTTCGTCACCTTCTTCTTCAATTCATCAAATCCCACTCTGTCGCGCAAAACTTCCAGGAAATGCAGAACTTCTGTCTCACCCGCGTAAGGTTCCTCAAGCTCCATGTAATTGTTCGCCCTGGTACGGATATCCTCCACATTCTTCATATCATCATTGACACGTTTGATCACATGATGACAGGCGGAGCACATCGTTACGAGATCCTGTCCCTTCTCCTTCGCCGCATTCAGCGCGCGCACGGAAGACAGCTTCGTTGCGATCTCGTCTGAACCAAGCGGATAGACCCCGCCGCAGCACTGCCAGTCTTCGATCTCGATGAGGTCGATTCCCAGAGCCGCTGCTGAAGCCCTTGCATAAACATCCAGATCCTTTGCCTTTGTTCTCAAAGTGCATCCCGGATAATAACTGTACTTCATAGTTCTCGCTGTCCTTTCTTAATAGATTTTGTCAAACTTTCTTATAAATTTTAATATGAACACTCTTATAAGTCAATTACACTGTGGCATTCTCCACAGATATCCAGCTGATAAGTTATGATCCATACCTTAAAAATGCAATGATATCTACAACTCAATCTGGGCGATCACTGCCTTCAGCGCTTCCGCGCTCGCCTTTAACTTTCCTACCTCTTCCTCGGTCAGCGTCATCGGGATCTTGCCCTGGATACCGTTCGGTCCGACTAACGCCAGCGTGCTTAAGCACACATCCTCGATTCCATACTCGCCGTGCATCATGGATGATACCGTCGTCACAGACTCCGAAGCGGACATCAGGATACTGCATAATCTGCAGACGCCTCTCGTTACTGCATAGAAGGTCGCGCCTTTGTTCGCAATGATCTTGCCGCCGGACTTTTGTACATAGGTAAGCATCGCATCCTTGTCAAGCTCTTTTGCTTCTTTGCCAAGCTGGGGCATCATCTTCAGATAGTCGTCTACATTGACGCCCGCGATCCGTGCCGCTGACCATGGAATAAAAGAGGTATCCCCGTGCTCGCCAAATACATATGCGTGGATATTTCTCTGTGCAACTTTAAAATGTTCGGAAAGTCCGCAGCGAAGTCTTGCGGAATCTAAGACGGTTCCGGAACCGATAATCTGATTCTCCGGAATACCTGAAATCTTGGTGAATACATAGGTCATGATATCAACCGGATTGCTTACAATGATATAAAGCGCCTTCGGTGCCGCCTTTACAATCTCCGGTGTGATCTGCTTTAAGATATTAACGTTGGTCTGTGTCAGTTCGATTCTTGTCTGGCCCGGCTTACGCGCGATTCCGGATGTGATGATCACGATGTCAGAGTCCTTCGCATCCTCGTAATCTCCGGCAACGATAGCTACAGGATCTCTGAAACAGGTGCCCTGCTCGATATCCATTACCTCGCCTTCTACCTTCTCCTTGTTGATGTCGATCATGACGATCTCGGATGCCATGTCCTCTCCGGACAATGTGTACGCAATTGTGGCGCCTACGCTTCCGGCACCAATGATTGTGACTTTGCAGCTCATGTCTTTGTTCTCCTTCTTTATGCATTTTTACTGATTCTAGTATACTGTTCAACTCGTCCAGATATTCCAGTATACCCGGCCCGGAAACCACCGCGGAACAACCTGTGGCAATTCCCTGCAGAAACCCGCGTATTCTGTCGTTTCCTGCTGCCCTATGAGTGTATCGTACCACATTGATAATAAATTAACAAGCTTTTTTTCATAAAAAAATGTACAATATATTTCGCATATTTTATATATTTTGACGAAAGAGAACCGGGTCTGATTCAATATCTTTATACAACTGCCTCTATCAGAAGCTTATCACCAATCACGATTTCATGTACTCCAATCTTTTTTTTCTTATTAAAGTTAAAGCTCAGCATATACCCTTTGTTGACATGATAAGCATCCAGATACGCCGCCAGCTGCTGTTCGGCACGGTTGTTGTACTCTTTCCCATGATAGATCTTAAGTTCGATAATGAACTGTTCTCCCCGGTAGTCAACAATCACATCCGTGCGCCCTAAGTCCCTGGTCTGTGCTTCCACATAATAATTCCCCACACCATTAATGATCGGGCGCAGATACAGAAGGAAGAATTTGCGTCCGATATTCTCGATAAAAGCTTCCTCACTGTCTTTATACAGATCATGGAAATGTACCACGAATCTTTCCAGAATATGCCGCATATTCAGATGTCCGTCTATGATAAACTGATTCTTTTCCCGCTGGGACGCCGTATAAATATCCATACTCTGCAGCTTCGCACTGGTCAGATACAGATTATAAAGCCTTGTCTCAAAAATCCGGTTGGCGACTTCGACAACCCCGTGATGGTTTTTGATAAACCCATACATGGCAGCAACATCAAAGGCAGGTTCATCTGCATTATAGGCGATTACGGAGCCTGTAAAAAGGAGATTTTTCAGCAACGTATTTAATTCCGGGTAATCATTTAATTTTCCGGCCAAAGATTCAAACAATGTATTTTTCTCCGATAATAAGATGCGTTCTGCCTCAAAGAAGCCTTCCCGTGTCCAGGCTGATGCTCTTGATCTGAAGGAATCTGACTGGCTGACATCTTCATCCATCAGCTTGCACAATGCCGATACTAAGTATGGATATCCCGAAGTATAATCCGAAATCATCCCCGCAATGCAGTCAATATTCATGTCGGTATGCCAGTCCATTTCATATGACTTAAGCATCCCGGCAATATCGCTTTTTGAAAAACTCATATCTACTTTAAAACGCGCGGCAATATTCCAGGGACTGTTGAGCGTATGGGACGCATCCGGGCGCAGTTTTCTCTTTATATTTTTCACATCACAGACGCCTGCCAGAATCACAGAATGGAAAGTCTGTGTACCAAGCGTCTCTCTCTCCAGATAATAATTCCTCAATTGAGCAAGAAAATCAAGAAACACTTGATTATTGGCAGCGCTGTCCACTTCGTCAATAATCAGGATGACTGGCTTCGATGCTTCCGTACAGATACCGGTCATATGCCCAAAAAGATCATATAATGAAAAATCCCTTTTCTCTTCTGCCACAGCCGCTTGAAGCGCGGATAAAAGCTTGTCGATCTCTTCCGTACAGCCAGGGTTCTGCAGCCTGATGCGCTGTGCAAAATATTTTGCGAAGGTTATGGAAAATATATTGCCGTCAGCAAATTTTGCCGTATCCAGAGCCTGAAAATCAAGGCTGGCCACCAGATAATCGTCGGCAAGTTCTTTTGTCAATGCATTCAGAGTCGTTGTCTTTCCATATTGTCTTGCACGATTGATCGTGAAATAAGCACCTTGATCGACTAATTCTCTGATCTGGCCAAGCTGCCTGCTTATATCAACCATATAATGCTTATCCGGAATGCATACGCCTGTTATATTAAAATGCTTTTTCATCACCTGCTGCCTCCTTTCATTAAAAGTCGCCGGTTGTTCGTCCAGATCTTTTTCACCTCTGATATCTAACAGGGCGATATCAGGACGAAGACCGCCCGACTCATATTCGGATTTTACCAGATATCTTCGCCGTAATACCTTAATTTCAGTATATCATTTATCTTTTATTCAATCAATCTACCAGAATCCATTTTCTCACTGTCTTTATAAAAATCAAGTTGGAATAATTTTTCAGTATAGTATTTCTCATTTTGCAGATATTACTAGCAACAAGTTTTACTTGATTAATAGATAATATACATGAAAGGGAGAAAAAGAAATGAAACAGTTGAAAAGAATGGTCTTAATCCTTATGTGCACAGGCGCCATGCTTGGCCTGACAGCCTGCGGCAGCGACGGCAACGCAGATGACAATGCCGCCAACAACAATGCGGCAACCGATAACAACGGAACCACGAACAATGGCAATGGCACTACCAACAATAATAACGACAACAATATGAACGACGCGACCGACGGTACGGATAACAATCGTGACAATAACAACGGCGACGGCGTAGCCGATGAGATCGGCGACGATATCCGCGATGGCGTTGACGATGTAGGGGACGCCCTGGACGGAAATGATAACCGCAACAACGATGATAAGATGAGATAAACTAAGATTTAACCACTTCTACGGTTGAAATGCCGTAGAACGGCAGAGCAGAAATCCCTCCTCCATGCAGCCCGGACAATACTCCGTGTGTCTGCTTGGAGGAGGGATATTCTATACCCTGCCTGCCCGGCAATCCATCCGCTTTTGCAGGCTTTCAGCAAGGTCTGTTCTATACCCGCTCCGCGAATTCCGCTTCTGCAGGCTTTCTGCAATGCCCCAAGATCCAGAATCTGTTCTCTTATACCCGCTCCGCAATCTGCCCGCTTCTGTAGGCTTTCAGCAGTACCTCAAGATCCGAGATCTGTTCTCTTAAGTCGCGCCCCACATCCGTATCACCCACAAGCTTCCTCTCCAGCACGCGGTTGACGATCACGCTGTCCGAATGGATATCGCTCTCCTTCTCGATCGCCGCCTCGGTGGACTCAAAAGGCTCATGGGCAACCAGGATCAGTCCATAGGAATTCGAGATCAGCGTATAGCCCGCAATCCCCGTCTCCTTCTGATATGCCCGGGAAAATCCTCCGTCGATGACCATGACCTTGCCGCCGCATTTGACCGGACTCTCCCCGTTCTTGCTCTTAACCGGCACATGGCCATTGATAATATGCGTCCCTTCCGCAGGAAGGCCGAATTCCCTGAGAATCTTGTTCACCACCTTCTCTTCCTCCAGAAGACTGTAATACGGATTCTTCTTCTCCTTGTGCGTCTCCTTCTCTGCAATAAAATATCGTTCGAACGTCGCCATCTTATCCTTGCCGAAAAGCGGAGAACCCTCGCTGAGCCAGATATACCACATCATATCCCTGCCCCGCTCCCGTTCTTTGGGATCCAGTGCATGAAAACCCTTTCTCACATAGCTCTCCAGAATCTCATACAGACTCTTCCCTTTATAGGAATGTCCGTAGATACGCACAGACTTAAGGCTTCCGTCCGCGTTCAGCGGCACGCAGCCGTGATACAACAGATTATTGTTATAAACCTTATATAACGCTCCCTTATTCAGCAGGAAACGCATATGGCGCTGCAGCTTCTCGCAGTTTAAGAAAGCCTGTTCCAGACGCTTCATAATATCTTCCTCTTCCCTCGTCAGCGCATACGGACGCTTCGGATCGATGGTTGGGAAATTCTTATCCAGCATCTCATAGGTCCTGCCGTCAACCTCTATGGTTCCCTTCTCATAGTCAATCCGGTGCAGCAGGTTCCGGTCATCCATCTTGAAGCCCGGGTTCTTCCGGATAATCTGCCCCTCCACCTTGAACTGGATCACAGAGATCGCCTTGTGCATCTTGATATCCATCAGCATCTCATTCTTACCGTGTCCGGAGTCTCCCTTAAGCTGGAAACAACTACACGGATCGTCCTTATATGTATTCAGGGCAAATGTCGCCAATGGAAGCAGATTGATCCCATACCCCTCCTCTAAAATATCCAGGTTACCGTATCTCGCACAGATACGGATCACATTAGCGATGCATCCTCTCTGGCCTGCCGCCGCTCCCATCCACAGCACATCATGGTTGCCCCATTGAATATCCACGGAATGGTGGGCAATCAGCTTGTCCATGATCACATGCGGTCCGGGACCTCTGTCATAGATGTCCCCCACAATGTGCAGATGATCCACCGTAAGCCTCTGGATCAGCTCACTTAATGCAATGATGAATTCCTCCGCCCTTCCGATCCTGATGATCGTACTCACGATGGAATTGTAGTAGGAATTCTTATCATCGATATCCGCCTTCTCCGTGATCAGCTCCTCGATCACATAGGCGAAATCCTCCGGCAGCGACTTTCTCACCTTTGAACGGGTATATTTGCTCGCCGCGCGTTTGCTGATCTTGATCAGCCGGTACAGGGTAATCTTGTACCAGTCCTCCATGTTCTCTTCTTCCCTCTTGATCCGCTCCATCTTCTCTCTCGGATAATAAATAAGAGTAGCAAGAGCCTGTTTGGTCTTGCTACCCATAGTATTCCCGAAGACATCATCGACTTTACGGCGCACTGCTCCTGAACCATTCTTAAGCACATGGGAAAACGCCTCATACTCCCCATGGATATCCGTGAGGAAATGCTCGGTTCCCTTCGGCAGGTTCAGGATCGCCTGCAGATTAATAATCTCCGTCGACGCCTTTGCGATGGTCGGATACAGCTGGGAAAGTCTCTCAAGATAACGTACATCCAGTTCTTTCATAGCTCTCCTCCCATGTAAAAATGTAAATATCCATATCCTCCGGAAACTCCGGAAGGATATCATCAACTGCCCGGCAGTTAATTTCTCTCGTATACTATATGCGCATCACGAATCCACGCTCTTTTGTTTATTGCTTCTATCCGGCATGCAATTCCTGATTCTGTCAGAACCAGATCACGTCCGACTTGTTTATTGCTTCTATCCGGCATTCCTGATTCTGTCAGAACCGGATCACGTCCGACATATCATACATCCCCGCCGGCCGGCCGGCCAAAAACTTCGCCGCCTCCACGGCTCCCTTGCCGAATACCGCCTTGGAATAAGCCGTATGCCTGAATTCGATCACCTCGTCGGCTCCTGCAAAGATCACCTCATGCTCCCCGACGATCGTACCGCCGCGCACCGCCGATATCCCCATCTCTTTCTTATCGCGCTTTTTGCGCACCTGGCTTCTGTCATACACATACTCATATGCATTGTCCATGGATTCATTGATCGAATCCGCCAGAGCAAGCGCGGTCCCGCTGGGCGCATCCACCTTCTGGTTGTGGTGGCGCTCAATCAGTTCAATGTCAAATCCCGCACCTCCAAGCACCTTCGCAGCTTCCGCAAGCAGCTTAAGCAGCAGGTTAATCCCAAGGGACATATTCGCAGACTTAAGCACCGCCGTATCCTCTGACGCCGCCTTCACCTTCTCAAGCTGTTCCTCCGACAATCCGGTCGTACATAACACAACCGGAATTCCTCTGCCGGCACAATAGTCAAGCAGGCCGTCCACAGCCCCCGCATTCGAGAAATCTATCACGACATCCGCCTGAACATCACACTGCCCGATACTCTCGAACACCGGGTAATCATTCCTGATCCCTGTGTAGGTATCGATTCCTGCGACAATCTCTATCCCTTCATCGGCTTTGACAAGACCTGTAATCACCTGTCCCATCTTGCCGTTACATCCATGCATGATTGCACGTACCATCTTAAAGTCCTCCCTGTATGCGGACGCACCTGCTATATACGGCCAGGATACCTCCGCCAGTCATCTTCCTAATAAACAGCCGCTTCTCTGCACCAGTGCGGCTCCATAATCCCCCATCTCTGTGCCAGTGCGGCTCTGTAATCCCCCATCTCTGTGCCAGTGCG
This sequence comes from uncultured Dorea sp., assembly GCA_947063855.1. GTDB lineage: Bacteria > Bacillota > Clostridia > Lachnospirales > Lachnospiraceae > Sporofaciens. The sequence continues at coordinate 18,692 of CAMSTW010000042.1, read as the reverse complement.
GCTCTGTAATCCCGCTTCTCTACGCCAGCGCAATACCATACTCCCGCATCGCCTTTGCAAGAGACTCCTCGTGTTCCTTCGTAAGTTCGGTAAGCGGCATACGTAAGCCTCCGCAGTCCATACCCATCAGCTGCATCGCCTTCTTGACAGGGATCGGATTCACCTCACTGAAGAGCTGCTCGACCAGTGGAAGCGCTTCAAGCTGCATCTTTGCGCTCCCCTTCACATCGCCCGCAAAGAACTTCGCGCAGATATCATGGGTCTTCTTAGGCGCCACGTTGGACAATACCGAGATAACGCCCTTGCCCCCCAGGGACAGAAGCGGAACGATCTGGTCGTCATTGCCGGAATACAGGTCAATATTCCCGTCTGTCAGCGCCATAATCCTTGCCACCTGTCCGATATTGCCGGAGGCTTCCTTAATCCCTACGATATTCTCTACATTGTTCACAAGCGCCGCCACCGTCGCCGGTTCGATATTGCATCCGGTACGGCTCGCCACACTGTACATGATGATCGGCGCCTTTACTTCCTTCGCGACCGCTGTGTAATGGGCAATCAGCCCAGCCTGCGTCGCTTTATTATAGTACGGAGTCACCAGAAGGAGTCCGTCCGCTCCGTACATCTCTGCTTCCTTTGACATATCAACCGCTGTCCTGGTACAGTTCGAACCTGTCCCCGCGATGACCGGAATCCGCCCCTTCGTCCGTTCGATCGTAAACTTCACGCACTCCAGATGCTCTTCTTCCGTCATCGTGGCTGATTCCCCGGTCGTCCCGCATATGATGATACTGTCCGTCCCGTTATCACAATGAAAATCAATCAACTCATCCAGTCTGTCATAATCAATACTCTCGTCTGATTTAAATGGTGTGACAATCGCCACTCCGGCTCCTTCAAAAATAGCCATTCGTAATCCTCCTGACATTCAAATTATTCATGATTTATAGAAATTCTATCATCAATCAAATATGATGTCAATGAAAGTTCTCTAATCAAATATGGAATCTGGCAGGGGTGAATCGTAACCTCTAATTCTCCGGACATTCCAGCTTACTCACGGACACCTCATAGGCAACCCGCTTCTCGGTCTCTGTCTCGGTCAATTTCTTAATATATTCTCTGCTCTGAATCCTTCCGATGATCTGAACATGCTCGCCAACTTCAAAAGTAGATGCAAATCTTGCATTCCTCCCCCAGCAGATGCATGGTATGTAATCCGATTTTCCATAAGGCCTGTTCACGGCAAGCAGAAGATCCGCAATCTCCCGTCCAAGCGGCGTCTTCCGGTAGACAGGCAGCTTGCATATGTAACCGTCCAGGAAGATATTATTGGTCTTCGCCCCGTCAAGCTCTTCCTCGATAAATTCCACCTCACGCACAAACACAGACAGGACGAGCCGGTTCTTCTGCTCATCATGCCGGTTGTAAGAGCGGAACTGTCCGCTTACCATAATGAATTCTCCCGTGTAGTCTTGCGAAACATCAATCAGACGCTCCGAGATCATCAGCGGGATATTATCCTGTGAATTACTAAGACGCTTCACATTCACATCCACCATATAGAAGCCTTCTCCATACACTTCATGGCTGAAAATAAACGGGGATGCGATCTCTCCCATAATAGTCACCTGGTTGTTTTCAATAATCTTATCTGACATAATCTTACAATCTCCCTTCCTCTGAATCGTATTTTGAGTTGTCAAGCATTCCCGCACCTCTGGCAGGGTCATTATCTAGTTTATGAGGCATATTCCTGATTTAGAACCAAAATACTTGTATTTTTTTTAAATTATGGTAAACTAATACATCATTGTACTGTCACTCACACAATGATATGAGGTTATTGTATAAACAGAGAAAGAGGCTGAGAATAAAATGAAAACAAAACGGGAAGATGTACGTAACATTGCAATCATTGCGCATGTTGACCACGGAAAGACCACCCTGGTCGACGAACTGCTCAAGCAAAGCGGCGTATTCCGTGAGAACCAGGCAGTAGAGGAACGGGTCATGGATTCTAACGATATCGAGAGAGAACGCGGGATTACGATTCTCTCCAAGAATACGGCCGTCTATTATAATGGAACGAAGATCAACATTATCGACACTCCGGGACACGCCGACTTTGGCGGCGAGGTTGAACGTGTGCTTAAGATGGTCAACGGAGTAATCCTTGTTGTAGACGCCTTCGAAGGCGCCATGCCCCAGACCAAGTTCGTATTACGGAAAGCGCTGGAATTAAACCTTCCGGTAATCGTATGTATCAACAAGATCGACCGTCCCGAGGCGAGACCGGACGAAGTGATCGACGAGGTGCTTGAGCTGTTTATGGATCTTGACGCCTCCGACGACCAGCTGGACTGCCCCTTCGTCTATGCTTCTGCCAAATCCGGGATCGCTGTTCTTGACCTTACGGATGAAGAGCGCGACATGAAGCCGCTCTTCGAGACGATCCTTGACTATATTCCTGCACCGGAGGGCGATCCGGACGCGGATACCCAGGTACTGATCAGTACCATTGATTATAATGAATACGTAGGCCGTATCGGCATCGGCAAGGTGGATAATGGTACGATCCGCGTCGGGATGGATGCAGTCGTGGTAAATGAACATGACCAGGACCGTCAGGAGAAGGTCCGCATCAGCAAGCTATATGAATTTGACGGCTTGAACAAGGTGGATGTGAAGGAAGCGACCATCGGCTCTATCGTCGCAATCTCCGGCATCCCGGACATTTCCATCGGCGATACCATCTGCTCCCCGGAGAATCCGGCGGCAATCCCGTTCCAGAAGATCTCCGAACCTACCATCGCCATGCAGTTTATTGTCAATGACAGCCCCTTTGCAGGATTGGAGGGCAAGTATGTAACCTCAAGACACCTGCGGGACCGCCTGTTCCGGGAGCTTAATACAGACGTAAGCCTCCGGGTGGAAGAATCTGAGAGCACAGACAGCTTCAAGGTGTCCGGACGCGGGGAACTGCATCTGTCCGTGCTGATTGAGAACATGCGCCGGGAAGGTTATGAATTTGCCGTGAGCAAAGCAGAAGTCCTGTACCGGAAGGATGAGAACGGCAAGCTTCTGGAGCCTATGGAGACCGCCTACATTGATGTTCCTGATGAATTTACCGGAACCGTCATCGAGAAGCTGAGCCAGCGTAAGGGTGAATTACAGAATATGGGCACCTCCAACGGAGGCTATACACGTCTGGAATTCCAGATTCCGGCCCGCGGTTTAATCGGATACAGAGGAGAATTCTTAACCGATACGAAAGGAAACGGCATCATGAATACCGCCTTCGACGGCTATGCCCCCTATAAAGGAGACATCCAGTACCGCAAGAGCGGCTCTCTGATTGCATTCGAGACGGGCGAATCTGTCACTTACGGGTTGTTTGGCGCCCAGGAACGCGGAATACTCTTTATCGGTCCCGGCGAAAAGGTATACTCCGGCATGGTCATCGGCCAGAATGCCAAGACAGACGATATCGAAGTCAATATCTGTAAGACCAAGCATCTGACGAATACCCGTTCATCCAGTGCGGACGAGGCGCTGCGTCTGACTCCTCCTAAGATTCTGAGTCTGGAGGAGGCGCTGGACTTTATCGACACAGACGAATTGCTGGAGGTCACGCCCAAGACCCTTAGGATCCGCAAGAAGATCTTAGATCCCAAGATGAGGAAAAGAGGAAACCGATCATGACCTTTTTATGGCTGTTGGAGGGATTGCGTACTCCCTTCCTTGACAAATGGATGCAGTTCATCACATATTTCGGCCAGGAGCTTATCATCATTGCGGTTATCTGTGCACTTTACTGGTGCGCAGATAAGCGCTTTGCTTATCTTCTGGGCTTTACGTATTTCACCGCCGGTCTGTGCGTGCAGTCTCTGAAGATTACCTTCCGCATTCCCAGGCCCTGGATTCTGGATCCTGATTTTAAGGCCGTAGAAAGCGCCGTTCCCGGCGCCACCGGCTACTCCTTTCCCAGCGGGCATACCCAGGGCGCCACGTGTCTGTTCTATCCGCTGGCTCTGCGTACATCCAGGCTGTGGCTTAAGCTCCTTTACATCCTTGCCTTCCTGGCCATCGGCTTCTCCCGGATGTATCTGGGATGCCATACCCCAAAGGATGTTATAACCTCCATGGTTCTGTCCCTTGCGATTGCCTCCGTCCTCTGGCGGTTTCAGTCCGTGTTGCTGGATAATGACGGGAATCTTAAACTCATTGCCGCCATACTGGTCTGCCTGTCCCTCGCCACAGCCGGCTATTCCCTGATTCTTCACGGAAACGGCGTCATTGAGACCGGATATGCCATGGACTGCTGTAAGGCTTCCGGCGCTGGCCTGGGATTCGCAATCGGCTGGTATATAGAACGGACGAAGATTCATTTTGACACGCGCACGGGCAGTATCGGAACACAGATTGTCAAGCTTCTGGCCGGACTTGCCGCCGCGATGCTGATAAAGGAAGGATTTTCCATGATATTTGGCAGTTCCATCTTGGCAAAGATGTCCGAATACTTTATACTGGTGTTATGGGTACTTGTCATCTATCCGTTCATATTCCGGACCGTCCTCTCGGGATCTTCGTCAGATTGCAGTCAGCGCGGCCGCGGACTGTAACGCATCCGGCTCATCTGAGATCTTCCTTGAGCTTACAGATTCGTCCGGCATATGAAAAAGTATAAGGAGGAAACTATGCAGCAGTATATAGCCCGTTTTTTAAGGAAAATCACCGAATTCCTGGAGTTTGTGATCTCCATCATGCTGGCGGTGGGAATCATCTTACTATGCCTGCGTATGGCCGGGGTCCTGGGGAATATCCCGGATCTTGAGGTATGGCCCAATTACAACGATCTTCTTGAGACCTGCTTCAACCTGATCATCGGCGTCGAGCTGATCCGCATGATGTATTATCATACGCCGGATACTGTATTCGAGGTCCTGCTGTTTGCCATCGCCCGTCAGATTATTACCGACCACTCTTCTATCTGGGGAAGCTTAGTCGGCGTAACCGCCATCGCGGTACTGTTCGCCACGCGGAAGTATCTCTTCTGTGAATTTGATATTGCAGACGCCATCATCTTCCGGGCGAGCGCTAAGGTGAAGTCCATCAACAGTCTGCTGGGAATCAATATCCCTTACGAGCAGAACGAGACCCTTATGGACGTAGTCAACAAGAAGCTTACAGAGAACGAGCAGACCGCCCGGATCGGAGCCTGCGTCTACTTCCCCGACTGCGGCCTCAGAGTCGCCAAGCTCCACAATGAAAAAATTTCAAGAATTGAAGTAATTCGTTCTATACATTAGTCTTCAAACGTGATATACTACATATATCAGATAGAACGCTAGTCTGATAATAAATTGTCAGACTAATCTTTTTGAAATGATGTCGTAAAGGAGTTGGGCAGTATGAAGTTTATCATTATTGGAAAGAACATCGAAGTAACACAAGGCTTGAAAGAGGCTGTAGAGGGGAAGCTTGGAAAGCTGGAGAGATATTTCACGCCTGATACAGAGATTCATGTGACACTGAGTGTACAGAGAGAACGGCAGAAGATTGAGGTGACCATTCCTGTCAAGGGCGATATTATCCGTTCCGAGCAGGAAAGCAATGATATGTATGTATCCATTGATCTGGTTGAGGAGATTATCGAGCGTCAGCTTCGCAAATATAAGAACAAGCTGATCGCAAGGCATCAGGAGGGCGGCAACTTCAAGCATGAATTCTATGAGGGAGAGGATGTCGCGGAGGACGAGAATGAGATCAAGATTGTCCGCACCAAGAAGTTCGGATTCAAGCCGATGTATCCGGAGGATGCCTGCGTACAGATGGAACTTCTGGGACATGACTTCTATGTATTCTGCAATGCGGAGACAGATGAGGTGAATGTTGTCTATCGCCGGAAGAACGGATCCTTTGGGCTGATTGAGCCGGAATTTTCATAAAGTTTCGTGTTTTTGGCTGCCAGAGTTCTGGCAGCCTTTTTAAATGAGAGTATAATAACATGTTCTAGAGATCAAACAGGGACAACTGGTTTGACTCCGGCAACCCTTTCAAAATCCCCAGCTTCACCATATAATCAATCACGGTCTTGCTGGCCTTCGTCCGCTGCCGGAAATCATCCAGCGAAAGATACTGCCCGTCCTTGGACGCCTCTTCCACAGCCTCCGCCGCCTTATCGCCCATGCCTTCAATACTGACCAGCGGCGGCATCAGCTTCCCGTTCACAATCAGGAACTTAGAAGCCTTGGCCTGATAGATATCCATTGGCTCGAACTCGTACCCCCTGGCATACATCTCCTGCACCAGCCGCATATCCTTCATGGTATCCTGCTCCTTCTTGCTCAGGGCATCCGAACGCCGGTTGTAATCGTCAATATACCGTTTCAGGTTCTCCTTTCCCTGGCACATAATTTCATAAGAAAATGCATCCGCACGAATCCCAAAATAAGCCCCGTAATACGCCAGCGGGTAATTGATCTTACAATAAGCAATCCGGTACGCCATCATAACATACGCCGCCGCATGGGCCTTAGGGAACATATACTTGATCTTCTCACAAGACCAGATATACCAGTCCGGCACGTCGTGAGCCTTCATATCCTCCTTAAACTGGGGCCACTCCTTACATTTTCCCTTGGCCACAGCCCCTTTCCGCACCCGCTCCATAATGGTAAAGGACTGCTCCGAGTCCATCCCCTTATTAATCAGATAGGTCATAATATCGTCACGGGTACAGATTGCCGTAGAAATCGTCGCCTTTCCGGAGCGGATCAACTCCTGGGCATTGTTAAGCCACACATCCGTCCCATGGGACAGCCCGGAGATCCGAATCAAGTCCGACAAGGTCTGGGGCTTCGTGTCCACCACCATCTGGATAACAAAATCCGTCCCGAACTCCGGAATCCCAAGACACCCCACCGGACATCCCCCGATATCATCCGGCGTAATCCCAAGCGCCGACGTATCATGGAACAGGGAAATCACCCCCTTATCGTCCAGAGGGATATTCGTTGCCACAAACTTATTGTCCGTCTCGTTATATTCATTTTCCATGGCAGGAGAACTGATATACTCCTCCAGCGTCTTAATCATCGTCGGGTCATCATGCCCCAGGATATCAAGCTTCAGCAGGTTGTGGTCAATGGAATGGTAGTCAAAATGGGTGGTCACGATATCCGTATTCATGTCGTTCGCCGGATGCTGCACAGGCGTAAAGGTATTAATCTCCTCGCCTAAAGGCAGTACGATAATTCCCCCCGGATGCTGCCCGGTACTCCTGCGGATACCCGTACAGCCAAGGACAATCCGGTCAATCTCACATTTCCGTTTTCCCTGCCCCCGCTCGGTAAAATAATTCTTCACATAGCCAAAGGCCGTCTTGTCCGCCAGCGTTCCAATGGTTCCCGCCCGGTACGTCTGCCCCGCCCCGAAAATGACCTCCGTATACTTATGGGCAAGGCTCTGGTAATCCCCGGAGAAATTAAGGTCGATATCCGGCTCTTTATTCCCCTTGAACCCAAGGAACGTCTCAAACGGGATATCAAACCCGTCCTTCACAAGCGGCTCCCCGCAGACCGGACATGCCTTATCCGGCATATCCCATCCACATCCCCCTGCATAGGCCCTCACTTCCTCAGATTCAAAATCACTGTAATGACAATGGCTGCAATAATAATGGGGGCTTAAAGGGTTTACCTCCGTAATCCCCGCCATCGTCGCCACAAAGGAAGAGCCTACCGAACCTCTGGAGCCTACCAGATATCCGTCTTCGTTGGACTTCCACACCAGCTTCTGGGCAATAATATACATTACGGCAAATCCGTTAGATATGATAGAATTAAGCTCCCTCTCCAACCGTTCCGTCACCACTGGAGGCAGATTCTCCCCGTACATGGAATGCGCCTTCTGGTAACAGATTTCCCGCAAAAGTTTATCCGAATCCGGAATCACAGGCGGGCATTTATCCGGGCGCACAGGCGTAATCCGCTCCACCATATCCGCAATCCGGCAAGGGTTGTCAATCACGATTTCCTGCGCCTTGGCAGAGCCAAGATACTCAAACTCTTCCAGCATCTCATCCGTAGTCCTAAGGAACAGCGGCGACTGGTTGTCCGCATCGGAAAATCCCTTTCCCGCCATGATGATACGCCGGTATACCTCGTCGTCCGGCTCCATAAAATGCACGTCGCAGGTTCCCACCACAGGCTTGTTAAAACGCTCTCCAAGCTCCACGATCTTCCGATTCAGCTCCTTTAGGTCTTCCTCATTCTGAACTCTCGTTATCTTCTCGCTGTCAATCATAAATTTATTGTTGCCAAGAGGCTGTATCTCAAGATAGTCATAGAAATTCACAATACGTGCAATCTTCTCTTCCGATTTCTCATTCAAAACCGCCTGATAAAGCTCTCCCGCCTCGCAGGCGCTCCCCACAATCAGCCCGTCCCGGTACTTCGACAGCTCGCTCTTGGGTATTCTTGGCCTTCTGGCATAGTATTCCAGATGGGACTTGGACACCAGCGTATAAAGGTTCACCCTCCCAATCTCATTTTTAGCAAGGATAATCACATGATAGGTGGGCAGCTTCTTCACCGCATCCCCATTGTTCGCCCCGAACTGGTTCAGTTTCGTAAGGTCTGTGATATTCCTGTCTCTTAACATCTCAATAAACTTCACGAAAATCTCCGCCGTCGCCCCGGCGTCATCCACGGCGCGATGGTGATTTTCCAAGGAAATGTGAAGGGCATTTGCCACCACATTCAGTTTGAACTTGGACAGGGTGGGAAGCAGAATCCGTGCCATCGCCACCGTATCCACAGAGGTAAAGTCCGGCACAATATCCTGATATCTACAGTTCTGTTCAATAAACCCTACGTCAAAGGAGGCATTGTGCGCCACCAAAACGGCGTCACCGATAAATGCAAGGAACTTGGGCAGCGCCGTCTCAATATCCGGCGCGTCCAACACCATCTCGTCCGTAATGCTGGTAAGCTGGGTAATCTGGAAGGGAATCGGCACCTTAGGATTCACAAATGTACTGAACTTCTCCGTAATCTTCCCCTGCTCCACCTTCACGGCGCCGATTTCGATAATCTTATCCTTAATCGGGCTGAACCCCGTGGTCTCCAAGTCAAATACCACATACGTCCCGTTAAGCGTCTGTCCTTTCTCATTCACAGCCACATCCGCAAGGTCGTCCACCAGATACCCTTCCACGCCGTAAATGACCTTGAAAGGATCGTCCTTGTCAAGGGTCTCGATATAGTGGTTGGCGTCCGGGAATGACTGCACCACCCCGTGGTCTGTGATGGCTAACGCCTTATGCCCCCAGTCATGGGCGCGTTTCAGCAAATCCTTTACCTCCGTCACGCCGTCCATGTCGCTCATTTTCGTATGGCAGTGCAGCTCCACACGTTTCTTAGGCGCCGTATCTTTGCGGGACTCTGTAAAATCACTGATTTTGCGGATGCCTGCCACAGAAGAAATAACCAGCTCACCGTCAAATTTATCAATATTGGTCACGCCTTTGATTTTCAGGAACGCGCCCATCTTCACTTCGCCCAGTATGTCGGGGAGCTGGTCATTTCTGACAAACAGCTTGATTGTGATGGTATCCGTAAAGTCGGTCACAGAAAAAATCACAATTGTCTTCTCGTTACGGATCTCACGGGTGTCAAAACTAATCACCTTCCCCCGGAACGTAATCTCTCCCATCTCGCCGACTACCTGGCGAAGCTCCATCGGCTCGTCATTAAAGTCGCGCCCATAGACCAGGTTCGGGTCGTCGGAGGATTTGCCCCACGAGCCCTTGGAGAAGCCTCTTTTTTTCGATGAACCGAAAGAATTGTTAAAATTCTTATTTTCTTTCGATGCGGTGTTGTTCCCGGCTCCGACGCCGGATGTCTGGCTCTTTTTTCCCGCATCCTGTCCCGCTGCCTTTCCGAAGCCTCTGCCTTCATCCTGTCCCGCTGCCTTCCTAAACCTGCCGCCGGATGCATCCGTTCCATTGCCGGACCCGCCGCCGGATGCGTTCGTTCCATTGCCGGACCCACTGCCGGAATGGCTTTCACCATTCTGCCCGAAAGCGTCATCCCCGGCGGGCATTCCTTCCCCGTCTGCCTGCAGTCCCTTCTTCTTCGCATTTTCCTGCTGGATGGCGGCGTTCACTTTCAGAATCTCTTCCACTTCCTGTTTCAGTTTTATCTCGTTATATTTTAACGCGCTCTCCTTAGGCTTCTCATACAGCACCCGAATCTCAATGGGACGCCGGAATCTGTGCCGGAACACATCCGTAAGATAATTGGTAATCGACTCCCTCTTCCCCTGCGCCACAATGGAATCCCTAAGCGTAAGGCACAGGATATTCTCATCCTGGAACTCGAAACTTGAATTCTGGAGCATGCTGCGTTCCACCACACTCTTCTGGTCAAGTTCCAGAAGGAAACTGTCAAAATACTCATTCATCAGATTCTCCGGCGTATACTGCTCGGACAGGTCATACTGCTCCTTCACCTCAATCTGTATAAAGCTGCGCCCGAACAACTGCTCCTTTAACTTCCGTTCCACCTCATAGACACATTTTTTCTGAATCAGATAATGGCTTAACAGATGCACCTTAATAAAATCCCGTTCCGAATTGGTCGTCACTCTGCTGACCTCAGCCTGCTCAAATATGCCGCGCAGTTCATCATCTACTTTTAATGTAGGAAATACCTCAAAGAATGGCTTACTCATTCCAGTTCAACAACTCCTGTCTCAATGTCTCTAATAGCTGGTCTTCCTTTACCTTCTTTACAACCTCGCCTTTCTTAATCAACAGCCCTTCGCCGATGCCGCCTGCAATCCCTATGTCTGCCTCCTTCGCCTCGCCTGGCCCATTGACCACACATCCCATGACAGCCACCTTGATATTCAGCGGGATATCCTCCACCATCTGCTCCACCCGGTTCGCAAGCCCGATTAAGTCAATCTTCGTTCTCCCGCAGGTAGGGCAGGAAACCACTTCTATACCGCCCTTGCGCAATCCCAGTGTCTTGAGAATCAGTTTCGCAGACCGAATCTCCTCCACAGGATCGCCTGTCAATGACACACGGATGGTATCGCCGATACCCTGGTTGAGAATCAGCCCTAACCCGATCGAGGACTTAATATTTCCCGCAAGAAGGGTTCCCGCCTCTGTAATGCCTACATGCAGGGGATAAGGGCATTCTCTGGCAATCAGCTCATGGGCCTTCACACACATCATGACGTCTGAGGACTTGATACTTACCACCAGGTTGTCATACCCCATCTTCTCAATCATATGTACCTTGTCCATGGCGCTCTCCACTAATCCTTCGGCAGTCACGCCTCCATACCGTTCCACCAAAGGCTTCTCTAAGGACCCGCTGTTAACCCCTACCCTGATGGGAACCTGATGCTCCTTTGCCGCATCCACCACAGCCTGTACCCTTCCTGCGTCCCCGATATTGCCGGGATTAATCCGAATCTTGTCCGCACCGTTCTCAATGGCGGCAATGGCAAGCCGATAATCAAAATGGATGTCCGCCACCAGGGGGATATGGATGTGTTCTTTAATCTGGCCGATTGCCCGGGCGGCCTCCATGGTGGGCACGGCACAGCGGATAATCTCACAGCCGGCCTTCTCAAGAGCCAAAACCTGCGCCACCGTCCCTTTCACATCTTCTGTCTTCGTGTTTGTCATAGACTGGATGGCAATAGGGCTTCCTCCCCCGATTGTAACATCTCCAATCTGAACCTTTCTTGTCTCATCTCTGTACATACCGCTTCTTACCCCTTTCTATTTTTCCATACGAATACCATTCAATCTTTTTGCCTGCTGCTTGAATCATCCGGCAAACCATACAGGCAGAAATACCCCTCTACCGCATATTCAAGCCCGATAGAAGGGTATCCTTATCACTCTTTTATCAATACTAACTGTTCGCCGTACTCACGTTCCGTCAAGGTAAGCTGCTCCTGGTCCACACTATAATCAAAGGTAGTAATCACCGTCGATAACGCCTGCCGGATCTCTTCCTCCGTATACTGTCCTCCCGTCTCATCCGCCAGCTTCTGGAATCCCGCCTCGTCCGGCGTGATGGTAATGGTCTTCTCATCCTTATTCAGCGTATACCTCATATCCACAGCCACGCTGTCGGCCTCTTCCATCTCTGGAATCGAGATTACCATAGAACCATTCTTCATAATTGACATATTGAAGACTCCGTCTTCATCTTCCCAGTCTCCTTCTAATGGATTCGTCGTGAATAACTTCGTAAGCAGCAAAACGGCTCCCACAATGATTACGGCTGTCGATACCACAGTAACGATTCTCCATATCTTACTTCTCTTTACTTCATCATTCTTCGCAATCATCTGCCTGTTCCCCACTCTTTCTATATCATTTCCTTCTTCCATTATATGTGCTTTCTCTTATGATGTCAACGGACGACTTTTTGGACCCAACTGTACATTTAATTTTCACATGTCGTGAAATGAACTGCTACCCTTCCGTCTCAACCAGCAGATAGAATCCCTTGTCAGTCTTCTCGATCTTCTTGATAATGCCTTTGTGTGCGTGCAGCCGCTCGCTTGTCCTGTAGATTCCGGACATGGCAATGGACGGCTCCACCAGGTAGGTATACTGCCCCGTCACGGCGCTCCTCTCGCTGATCTCGACCTCCTGCCCTTCCTTGACAAGACCTTCCCGCTCCATCTTAAAACGGTCCACCCTCATAATCTTCCACGCTCCATCTTAACATGATCCACCCTCATAGTCTTCCACGCTCCATCTTAAAACAGCCACCCTCATAATCTTCTATGCTCCATCTTAAACAGTCTGCTTCCAATTCTAGGCTTCCAGAAGTTTTGTAATCTCTTCCGGCTCCGGCATGGAACGGATCGCACCCTTCTTCATGGTGATCAGCGCAGCGCCTGCATTGGCATACGTCAGGATATCCCCCAGCACATCCTCTGTAAGATTGTCGAGACCGTGCGTTAGTACCCCGTTGATCGCACAACCGCAGAAAGTATCCCCCGCGCCGGTGGTCTCAATCGCCTTCACGGCAAATCCCTTGCGCTCTACGCGCAGATCCTTATAATACGCCCGGCTTCCATCCTTGCCCATCGTCAGGAAGATCAGCGGAATCTGGTACTTCTCCTTAAGATAACGGATTCCCTCATCATAATCCTCCTTACCGGAGACAAACTGAATCTCATTATCAGAAATCTTCAGGACATCACAATACTGAAAACCGTATTCGATCTGCTCCTTCGCATCATCCAACGATCCCCAGAGCGGCGGACGCAGGTTCGGATCAAAGGTAATCAGACATCCCGCTTCCTTCGCGGCCTTAAGGGCCTTCTTCGTCGCTGACCGGGAAGGCTCATCCGTCATAGATACCGTACCAAAATGAAATACCCTGGACCTGCGGATCATATCCAGATCCACCTCATCCTCTGACAGCATCATATCTGCACCGGGCTTGCGGTAGAAGGAGAATTCCCTGTCACCATCCGGAAACGTATGTACAAACGCCAGAGTTGTGCGGATCTCTTTATCTATGATCAGTCCCTTCGTCCCGATTCCAAGTTCCTCAATCGTACCTTTCAGCAGACGTCCGAACTGATCCTCGCCAACCTTGCCGATAAATGAAGTCTTTCTCCCAAGCTTGTTCAATATCGCAAGTACATTACACGGCGCCCCTCCCGGACATGCCTCAAACAGATTATTCCCCTGATCGCTCTGTCCATTCATGGTAAAATCAATTAACAGTTCTCCGATAGCAGTTACATCATATAATTTGTCCATGTCAAAATCTCCTTCTCTCCATTTCAAGTTTGTAAATATTTTAACATATGACAGGGAATTTTAAAAGGGGGACAATTTCTTTCTTCGTTCAACCTCCATCACAAACAGAATCCTTAACAGCACAACAAAAGACGGAGAAATTCCCCGCCTTCTATAAATAAATCCAGATTTTAAAGCCTGCTCCTAAAAATCAACATCCCCATATATATTTCAGATTGAAGTAAAGCCCCCAGTCCTGGTCGTTCGCCCATGGATCATAGAAGGCTGCTTCCTTTCCATTTACACTCATGGGATATACCATGGCACAGGATGCACTGCCGTCTTCTCTGAACAGACTTAACACGCCCCGAAGAGAACCTCTCACTTTTCTTAAATACCTGTCCGTGTCCGCCGCCTCCCGGGAATGAAGGTAAGCCCATCCGGTAAGCGCACTCCAGTAATGCGGAAATGTATCCCCAAGGCATCTCTTCTTCCCGAACCAGTAGCCGTCCCAATGCCGGATTGCCGCCCCGTTCATATGATAATCCGGCTGATTTCCCTGGAATAATTCCAGAATCCCGTACTGCGCCATGGCCGCCTCTTTATATTTCTTCTCTCCGGTCAGACGGTAAAGCTCCCCCATATAGCTTGCCGCAGGCGCCACAATACTCTGTTCATACGCCACCTCGTGCGCCGGATAATCTCTCCCGCATTCTGCAATATAATCCCCATGTTCTTTGTAGAAACCAAGCAGCGTCTCCGCATCCTCCGTACGCCCCGCTTCCTCAAATACCTTCACCGACTCATACATAGGCACTGCAATCGCATAAAAATGAGTTCCCCCCAGGCGGTAGAACCTGGCGATACATTTCATATACCGGTCAAGATATGACGAATCCTTCGTAAGCCCATACATCTCAAGGAAAAACCGGCACATCCACGGGTCGTTATACAGCCGGATATAATCATTGCATCTTGGCGCATCGTTGAACACTTCCCCAGTCTCTTCGTCGTACAATTCACGCAGCACATACTCCACATACCGGTCAAGGCTTTCCCGAAGCTTTGCATCCGGACAATGCTTAAGATAGCAGGCGAACAGGATACCCATGCCCACCCGTTCCCTTCCGCCGTTGGTATCATTGCGGTGTCCGTAATACTGCCGCCTCTCCTCATTGTCATAGATCAGATACGCACCGTTCAGATGACTCTTCTCATCACGGCACTGCTGATGCTCTGCGATAAAATGAAGCCGCTTCCCCGCCAGAGTTACAATATCCGGCATGACCAGGAACGCTGTCCTTGATATCCTGCCGTCCTGGCCGATCTCATAGTTATATTCCCCTGTAGTTTCCGGCTTCTCACAGATCCGCAGCCTTCCTTTCTCCTTCGTATACGGAATCTTCCTGCCGTCTCTTCGTACCGTAATCTCTCCCGGGCGGCTCTCTTCCGATTCAGCTTCCTGTCCCGCCGTTATCTCCACATCCGCCAGGACATCTGTAGCTCCGGGAATATCCGGTGTGATGACTTCAAACGTAATCTCTTCCCCTTCCGTCAGTACAAATGCCTCCGAAGCTATCCTTATGAACCCTTCCGTCCCCGACAGGATCTGTTCAAATTCTTCCCTGTCGTCAAACCACACCAGCTCCCAGGCTATCGTGTAAGTCTCTCCCGGACGGATATGCAAGCTCTCCGGGTGGAGGATAAAGTCGCCCCTGTGGTTACTTAATTCCTCCTCCACGCCAGTGACAGCCGCTATACGTTCCACACTGTATCCCTTAAGGCTTCCCTCCCTCAGGATAAGTCCCAGGTGCGGCGCCTCCCCTCCCATCCGGAGAGCCATGATATAGCTGCTGCATCCCCCGCACCAGAGATGAGTATGGCAGCATGTTGTCAGACACACCGCCGCATCCGTATAATAATCCGGGAACGGGGTACAGACGCCAAACTCCGTTCCTGCCGTATAGACATCAAACTCCGTGTCATTCCGGAAGCAATAAGTCTCCCGGAGCGTTCCCCGGTCAGTAAATTCCCGGGATACGGATACATTCAGATCAGGGCTGCCCTTTATCTCTCCCCATACAAGATGATCACCCTTCACCCAGTTCATTCCATACTTATCACCGGGATTTCGTATGCCAGTAATCTGCCCCCGTTCATTCACCTCTATGCAAAATGTATCTGAACTTCCCTTCATATCTCCATATATGACATTCATCTTTCATTCCTCCTCGTATCCAGTATACATTATAAACAATTTCCTGTATACTTATCCTGTTGACACGAAGTGGTAATTTATTGATTGAAAATCCTCTTTCATCATGCTAAGATAAGATTAAATCCTGGAGGTATATAGATGGCAGAAAAAGATATGATAGAAAAAACATTAGAATCTTACAACGATGTGTTTGCAGATATTGTAAATGTGTTACTTTTCAAGGGCGCGAATAAAGTGAAAGAGAACGAACTCGAACCAGCCTCTGCCAGATCCGTCTACAAAGCTGACCGGAAGCTTCGGGAACAAGAACGTGACACCGCAAAATACTGGCGGAATCACAATATCCGCATCTCTCTCTTTGGCCTGGAAAATGAAACCCAGCCCGAAGATGATATGCCGTTAAGAGTATTTGGATATGACGGCGCATCTTACCGGGATCAGATTTACTACGTCAAAGGCGAAGATGGGAAATACCGGATGAATACCAATCCCCGTTACCCCGTTGCGACTCTCGTTCTGTACTTTGGCACAAAGCGCTGGGAAAAATCAACCACCATATACGAATGCGTCGCCGATAACCTGGATGAAGATATGAAACCATTTGTCACAAATCTGAAGATTAATCTGTTCGAAATCGCCTTTCTTACAGATGAACAAGTGGCAATGTTTAAAAGTGATTTCCGCATCGTCGCTGATTATTTTGTTCAAATCAGGAAAAATAAAGACTATATACCTACAGACACACAATTTTCGCATGTAAAAGAGATTCTGCAGATGATGTCTGTTCTGACAAATGACAACCGCTTTGAAGAAGCAGCTAATGCCGCTATGGGAGGAGATGAAGTAAAAAATATGTGTGATGTATTAGATCGTGTCGAAAAGAGAGGCGAACTCATTGGTGAAAAAAGAGGCGAAAAGAGAGGCGAAAAAAGAGGCGAAAAAAGAGGTGAACTGAAAAAGGCAAAAGAAATCTCTACAAACATGAAGACTCGTGGTTTTTCCAATAGGGATATCTCTGACCTGACCGGCCTGGATATCAAACTTCTCGATGAATGGTTCCCCAGTGATCTTGTTATCCTGTAATTATAACTCAAACTTCCCACACCGCATGGTGTGTTGAACCTTGAAAAATCAATACTTTAACCCATAAAAAAGGCATAAACCTCTTGTCTGTGGTATAATTGAGTTGCCTAAAAACAATTACACAGCAAGGAGATCTATGCCATGTCAAGTATACCACAGACAACCGATAATGGAAACAGCGTTTCTGATTTTGCTACAAAATTTATGCAGAGGTTCCACCTTGGGAAACTGCTCTTTAAGTGTAATGCCGGAAAAGAAAAAGGTATCCCTGTAATGGATGTCTTCCGCTTCCTGTTCTGTATGATGTTTTCCGACAGGAGTTTCTATATGCAGATGAAAACAGGTACATTTGGAGAAGGATTCTCCAAAAACACCATCTATCGTTTCCTCAATAACGCCCGGACGAACTGGCAGCGTTTCACAACACTGCTTTCTGCAGACATCATCAACGGCTTCATGAAACCCCTGACGGACGAAAAGCGCAAGGATGTCTTCATTGTTGATGACAGCCTGTTTGACCGCTCCCGCTCCAAAAAAACGGAACTGCTCGCAAGGGTCTTCGACCATTGCTCCATGAAATACCGCGCCGGATTCCGGATGCTCACCCTTGGCTGGTCGGACGGGAACTCCTTTGTGCCGGTCAGCTACTGCCTGCTTTCTGCTGCGGAAGATAAGAATCTTCTTTGTGAAGGGAATGCCTGTGACGGACGCTCCCTTGCCGGAAGGAGACGCCTGCAGGCGCGCCGCAAAGCTACAGATGTTATGGTGGAACTGATCCATTCCGCCCGGTGTGCAGGCATCACTGCCAGATATGTCCTGTTTGACAGCTGGTTTTCCGCACCGAAGACCATGATTGCACTGAAAAACCAGGAACACCTTGATACGATTGCCATGGTCAAGAAAAGCAAAACGAAATACCTGTATAATGGTGAAAAACTCAATGTGAAAGAAATCTACAGCCGGAACAAAAAACGCAGGGGCCGCTCCCGTTACCTTCTTTCTGTGCCTGTGACGGTTGAAAAAGACGGCGAAAGCATCCCGGCAAAATTTGTGTATGTCCGTAATAAAAGCAAACGGAAAGACTGGCTGGTAATCGTAAGCACGGATACAGGGCTTTCCGAAGAAGAAATCATCCGCGTTTATGGGAAACGCTGGGACATAGAGGTCTTCTTCAAGGCATGCAAATCTTACCTGAACCTTGTAAAAGAGTACCGGGGTATCTCTTATGATGCCATGAATGCCCATGTTGCTATCGTCTTTTCCCGTTACATGATGCTGTCAGTAGCACAGCGTGAAAACGAGGACGATAAGACAATCTGTGAACTGTGTTTCTGCCTGCTGGATGAGATGGAAGACATCACATTCAGCCGCTCCATGTGCATAATCATAGATGCATTGATGGATGCGGTTATGGAATATTTCCACATCACTGAAGCCCAGCTGGAAGAATTCACCGCCAGTTTTATTCAGCGTCTTCCCAAATATATGCAGGAGGCTTTGGAACGGAAAGAAATAGCGGCCTGAAAATATTTTATAGGCTAAAGTATTGATTTTTCAATGTGCGAATCCCATTTTTGATGTGGGAAGTTTGAG
>CAMSTW010000041.1 GCA_947063855.1 uncultured Dorea sp. | reverse complement strand
TATAGTAGAATCATTCTAGAACATTTTCCAGATAAAATCAATAAAAAATTCCACCCGTATAGGTGGAATTTTCATTCTGTACCATTCTAAGGAATTCACCAAACCTGTCTGTCCGGTATCCCGCTGGCAGCCCGCTGCGTTGCTAAGCGCCAGTGGCGCTTGTCCGGCAAGAATCGAAACGGAGTGTAGAACGTCGGATTGTAGGCGCACATCTGACGCAGATATCAAGCACATTATTCACTGTTAATTAAGCAACGCTGTACTAGTGTGCTGTCTTTGCCTGAATATAATGCGGTCAGCACATTAGCGGTATCCGTCAGGATTCTGTGACTGCCATCTCCAGGTATCCTCGCACATCTCCTCAAGCCCGCGCTCGGCCTTCCAGCCAAGTACCTTTGCGGCCTTAGCCGGGTCTGCGTAGCACATTGCAATGTCTCCGGCGCGTCTTGGCTTGATCTCATAAGGAATCTCCTTGCCGCAGGCCTTGCCGAAGGCCTTCACCATATCAAGGACAGAGTATCCTACGCCGGTTCCCAGGTTGATCACATCAAGACCGGGATTGGTCAGGATATAGTCGATGGCCTTTACATGTCCCACTGCAAGGTCAACAACATGGATATAATCACGGACGCCGGTTCCGTCCGGAGTGTCATAGTCGTCGCCGAATACGCCCAGCTTCTCAAGCTTGCCTACTGCAACCTGTGAAATATACGGCATCAGATTGTTCGGGATACCCTTAGGATCCTCGCCGATGCGTCCGCTCTTGTGGGCGCCCACCGGATTGAAGTAACGGAGCAGGATAACGTTCCACTCCGGATCGGACTTCTGTAAGTCTGTCATGATCTGCTCCATCATGGATTTGGTCCAGCCGTAAGGGTTGGTGCACTGTCCCTTGGGGCAGTCTTCGGTGATCGGCATCACTTCCGGACTTCCATATACAGTGGCAGAAGAACTGAATACGATACTCTTGACATTCACACTGCGCATCACATCCATCAGTGTGAGCGTTCCTGTAATATTATTCTGGTAATATTCCAAAGGCTTCTGAACGGACTCGCCCACAGCCTTCAGAGCGGCACAGTGGATCACTGCGTCGATGGATTCCTTCTCAAACATCGCGCGAAGGGCGTCTGCATCACGGACGTCGCCCTCATAGAACGCGACCTTCTTCCCGGTAAGCTCCTCTACCCGTTTCAAAGATTCCGGGGATGAATTGGAGAGATTGTCATAAACAGTTACCTGATATCCCTGGTTCAGAAGCTCCAGAGCCGTGTGGCTCCCGATGTAGCCGGCTCCGCCGGTGATTAAGATATTTGCCATAGTTAGTTCCTCCTTCTGCTCAGTTTTCATTAACTGATGTTTTATTTATTAAGTATTATCATATTGCATTATATTATGAAAATCAATAAGCATATTAGATAAAAATATAAGGATATTATGATACCGTCATATCCTTGTAGAGTGAAAATTTACGGAATCTGGCCGGCTGTACCAGATGACAGGTCCGCATCAGCCTCCTCAAGCGCCGAGATCCTCCGGAACGCCCGGGGCGTCATGCCCGTCAGGCGGCGGAACTGGTTGCAGAAGGCCGAGGCATCCCGAAAGCCGCAGGAATATGCAATCTCCGTGACAGAGTACGCTGTAGAGCGCAGCATATTACTGGCAGAGCGTATCCGAAGCTGCTGCAGGTATCCTTTGGGCGAGATCTGCTCCTGTTCCATGAAAATGCGGTACAGATAGGTCCTGTCGATTCCGATAAAGATCGCGATATCCGATACATGAATGTCGTAGCTGTAGTTGTTCTTCATATATTCGATTGCCATCTCCAGGTAGATCTGCGTAAGATCCTTCTTGCTCTTGACCGGGCGCGACCCCATCACGCCCAGCAGCTCAAGCAGAAGGCCGCAGGCAGTCAGGGCGTTCCTGTCGGTCTGCGTGTAGTATTCACGCATCCGCTGGCTGATCCGCTCGTAGATCCCTGTCATCCAATCGATATCTTTGATGTAACAGACCGGGGAATTGGCGAAATATGTTTCGCTCAGGATAGATGTTACCTCCGTCCCGTCAAAACCAATCCACATATATTCCCACGGATCCCCGGCGTCTGCTTCATAATAGGTGGTCTCCATAGGACGGATCAGGAATGCGTCTCCTGCCGTCAGGGGATAGTCCCGTCCATTGTGGCGGAAGAAGCCCTTCCCCTTCAGTACGGCGTGGATAAGGTAGTGCGGGCGGATTCCGGGACCATAGCTGTGGCCGGACGCACATTTTTCCCTTCCATAGAAATAGACTGCCAACGGTTTCATTGCATGATTCGTCTGATGGGTCATATCGTATACCTCCTGGACAGATATTATACAACATTTTTGCAATTTTTGACAACATATAGTATAGCATTTTTTTTGCAGTTAAAATATAATTTGAATATCATAAAACAGATTCAAGAAAACACAGAACGGAGGAATAATGACATGGCAAAGATTACATTTATGGGCGCAGGGAGTACCATTTTTGCAAGAAATGTACTTGGTGACAGCATGGGAAGTCCGGTACTTTGCGACAGCGAGATTGCATTATATGACATCAATGCAAAGCGACTGAAGGATTCGGAGATCATCATCAAGGCGATCAACGAGAATACCAACCAGGGACGTGCGCGTATCACGACCTATCTGGGGGTTGAGAACCGGAAAGCTGCATTGAAGGATGCAACATTTGTTGTAAATGCGATACAGGTAGGCGGTTACGATCCCTGTACGATTACAGACTTCGAGATTCCTAAGAAATACGGTCTGAAACAGACGATTGCAGATACACTGGGGATTGGCGGAATCATGCGCGGTCTTCGGACGATTCCGGTTATGGAAGGCTTCGCGAGAGATATGGAAGAGGTCTGCCCGGACGCATGGTTTTTGAATTACACCAATCCTATGGCGATACTCTCCGGTTATATGCAGCGCTATACCGGTGTGAAGACCGTCGGACTGTGCCACAGCGTACAGGTCTGCACAAGCACACTTCTGGAAGAACTGGATATGAAGGACAAGCTGGAAGGACGTATCGAGACCATCGCGGGGATCAACCATATGGCGTGGCTTCTTGATATCCGCGATAAGGACGGCAACGACCTGTATCCGGAGATCCGCCGGCGCGCGGCTAAGAAGAATGCCGAGGAGAAGCATAACGATATGGTCCGCTTTGAGTACATCAAGCATCTGGGATATTATTGTACCGAGTCCAGCGAGCATAATGCAGAGTACAATCCGTTCTTCATCAAGTCCCGCTATCCGGAGTTGATTGATCAGTTCAACATTCCGCTTGACGAGTATCCGAGACGGTGCGTCAAGCAGATTGCAGAATGGGAGGAAGAACGGAACAAGATTTTAGACGATGGCAAGATCACTCACGAGCGCAGCCGTGAATACGCATCCTATATTATGGAAGCAATCGTGACAGGCAATCCCTACAAGATTGGCGGAAATGTCCTGAACCGCGGTCTGATTGACAATCTTCCGGCCGAAGCCTGTGTGGAAGTTCCGTGTATGATTGATGCCAATGGTGTGAACCCATGCCGTGTGGGCGCGCTGCCTCTGCAGCTGGCAGCTATGAATATGACCAATATCAACGCCCAGCTTCTTACCATTGAGGCGGCACATACCTGCAAGCGTGAAGACATCTACCATGCGGCGATGTTAGAACCGCATACCGCGGCGGAGCTGTCGATTGACGATATTGTAAAGATGTGCGACGAGCTGATTGACGCTCATGGGGATTATATGAAGATGTATAATAAATAGTAAGTCAGGCTTTTACATATGTGCTATCGGGAAAGCAGGCCGGCGGAACATATGGTTAATTAAATTGGAGTATTAGTATGCTCCGGGTATGAGATTACCCGGAGCTTTTTTCTTTATGTGCAGATCCGTGCAGATGCGATATGCATGTACGACTCATGGTTTTGAAACAAGTTCCCTGCAAATTGGAGTTAAATAATTTGTTAAGAAAATTAAGAAATTATTCATAAATTCTACCGAAAGTGTTTGGTTTTATATATTATAATGAGAAAAGATATTCTTTGAACGAGAATATCCGGCAGATACAGGAGGAGCAGGCCTATGGACAAAGTAATAGAAGTAAAGGACCTTTATAAGCTGTATCGTGTGGGCGACGAGGTTGTGCGGGCGCTGGACGGAGTAGGATTCGAGATCTATGAGGGAGAATTCTGTGCGATCGTAGGAACCTCAGGTTCAGGTAAGTCCACACTTTTGAATATGCTGGCGGGTCTTGAGAAGCCGACGAAAGGGAACGTGGTGATCGCGGGACAGCACATCGAGAATCTGACGGAGGAACAGCTGGTACGGTTCCGGCGGGAGAATGTAGGATTCATCTTCCAGTCCTTCCATCTCCTTGGCACCATGAATGCGCAGGAGAATGTAGCGCTGCCCTTAAGCTTCCGGGGAGTTCCAAGAGACGTGCGGATGCGTAAGGCGGATAAGATGCTGGAGCTTGTGAAGCTTAAGAAGCACAAGAAGCATCTGCCGAACCAGATGTCTGGCGGGCAGCAGCAGAGGGTAGGCGTGGCAAGGGCGCTGGTAGTGGATCCGAAGATCATATTCGCAGATGAGCCGACAGGTAATCTGGATTCGCATACTTCG
The DNA here is from genome assembly GCA_947063855.1 of uncultured Dorea sp. Taxonomy (GTDB): domain Bacteria; phylum Bacillota; class Clostridia; order Lachnospirales; family Lachnospiraceae; genus Sporofaciens. Next base: position 27,468 of record CAMSTW010000041.1, on the reverse strand, counting down.
GAGGAGGTCATGAGACTGATGCAGCAGGTGGTCAGGGAGCAGAATAAGACGCTGGTGATGGTAACCCATGACGCACATCTGGCAACTTATGCGGACAGAGTCTTTCATATCCGGGACGGGAAGATTCTTAAGATTGAAGATAACCGGAAGAGTGCATTACAGGGAGGACAGAGATGATGAGAAATTTAAAAAGACTTCTGACAGGAGTATGTATGGCGGCAGTGCTTGCCGCGGCCGCAGGCCCCGCAGGGATGGCGGAGGTGAACGCGTCGGGAATCAGGGATAAGGCACAGGAAGTGGCCGAGGCAGGGACGGCGTCCAGGGCGGCAGGCGGGATTGTGGTCAAGTCCGAGGAGAACAGGGTTCCCACCTTCAAGGCAGGAGAAGCGAAGGTGTGGAAGCTTACGATACATAATAATTCAGAAGAAGCTTTGACGAATGTGGTAATAGCGCCTAAGCTGGGAGAGAAGAACGACGAATGGCCCTTCAGGACGGAGTATCAGAGTTATGAGAAGTCCGTAGAGGATATTGCGCCGGGAGAGTCTGCGGCTGTAGAATTTGAGTTTGTTCAGAGAGATGATGTGGCGACATCAAGGCATATCATTCAGTTTGATGTGTCCAGTGACCAGGAATTAGCGTCTCAGAGATTCTATGTCAATACAACTGTGAAGCCGGAAGAGAAGCCGAATCCGCCGGCAGACAACAACCCGGTTCAGGATCCGGACACCAACACCGGCACCAACACTCCGTCCCCTGGCGACGGTATGGATCTTGTGTCCTCAGACGCCGGCGGATTCAGTAACGGCGGCGTATCCGGCGGCGGTTCGGATGCAGGCTCCGGCTCCGGTTCCGTTCCAAGAGTGATCGTGACCGGATTCTCCACGGATCCGGCAGAGGTGCGTGCGGGAAGCAATTTTACACTGACGATCCACCTGAGGAATACCTCAAAGGCTTCGAAGGTCAGCAATATGCTGTTCGACTTGAGCGCGCCGACGGAAGGCAGCGATGAGCAGACGGTTGCTCCGGCGTTCCTTCCGTCGTCTGGCTCCAGTTCCATCTATCTGGACGGGATCAAGGCGAACGGCACGGCAGATATCTCTATTCAGCTGAACGCCAAGGCAGACCTTCTGCAGAAGCCCTACAGCGTGGAACTGAGCATGAAGTATGAGGATAAGGACGGAGCTTCCGTAGATGCTGCTTCCAGCCTGTCCATACCGGTAAAGCAGGATGCGAGATTCGAATTCAGCGATTTCGAGATCAACCCGGACAGCGTTTCTGTGGGCGACGAAGCCAATGTAATGTGCAATCTCTACAATCTGGGCAGGATTAAGCTCTACAATGTGAAGGCCATCTTCGAGGGAACTTGTATCAAGAAGGAAGAGGTGTTCCTTGGAAATGTAGAGTCCGGCACAAGCGCGTCCATTGACGCCATGCTGGAAGGCGCACAGGCGACGGAAGGTCCGGCGAAGGTGACTATGACGGTCAGCTATGAAGACGAAGCGGGGACGATCTCCACGACGACGAAGGATCTGCAGCTGACAGTTATGGAGGGCATGGAGAGCGATATGATGATGACGGATATGGAGATGATAGAGGAAGAGAAGAGTTTCCCTGTTCTTCCGGTTGCTGTGATTGCGGCAGTGGTCGTAGTGGTCATCGTTGCGGTAGTCGTCATCAAGAAGAGAAAGAAAAGACAGAGACAAAATGAAGAGGAGGAATTACTGGATGAGCTGGACAGACCTTCTGAGGATGAGCGGTAGCAATTTAAAGAGGCGGAAGCTTCGGACATTTCTGACCGTCCTTGGGGTTATCATCGGTACGGCGTCCATCGTGGTAATGATCTCTCTGGGACTTGGACTGCAGGAATCCCTGTATCGGGAAGTAGAACAGTCCGGCGGACTTACAAGCATCACGGTAAGAGGCCAGGGCGCGGGCGAATCCATGTATTATTATTCATCCGGGGATGAAGAAGAGTCCCAGAAATACATCAATGACCAGACGATCCAGGAGCTTGCCCAGATTGAACATGTAACCATCGCGTCGCCGGTGTATGAGATGTGGGTGATCATGCTGAAAGGAAAATATGAAGGCAACGGAAGCCTGGTGGCCATGACGCCGGAGGCTCTGGCGGCCAAGAATATTCCGTTGGGGGAGGGCTCTCTTCCGACTCCAAACAGCGGGAACCTGGAGCTGGTATTCGGGAATGGGGCGCCTACGATGTTCAACGAGAAGGGAGGAGGGAACGGGTATTACGAGACCGGAGAACTGCCGGATATAGATTTCGTGAATGACTCCATCTTTCTGATCCTTGACCAGGACGGATACTATAACAGTATGGGGAACAGCCCGGAACTTGGCGGTATGGGTGATCCCGGAGACGGGCAGGCCCAGTCCAAGACGGTAAAGAAGCATGTGGTGAAGGGCTGCGGCATCGTGGAAGGCGGTCCGGAGGAATATAGCGCCAATTACTACAATATATACTGTGATCTGGATACCTTACGGAATGTGCTTAAGAAGGAGTTTGCCGGAAAGGTGATTCCGGGCCAGCCGTCCACAAAGTCGGGAAAGCCCTACAAGGAATTCTGTTATTCCTACGCACAGGTGAATGTAGACGATATCGATAATGTGAATAAGGTATCGGCGCAGATCCGCGAGCTGGGATATAATGTGGAGACGAATGCAGAATATCTGGATACAATGAAGAGCCAGTTCGCCATCATACAGGCAGTGCTTGGCGGTATCGGCGCAGTCTCTCTCTTCGTGGCGGCGATCGGAATTGCCAATACGATGATGATGTCCATCTATGAACGGACGAAGGAGATCGGCGTGATCAAGGTACTGGGCTGCAGCCTTAAGAACATCAAGCAGATGTTCCTGCTGGAAGCCGCTTTCATCGGACTGATCGGCGGCATGATCGGCAATGTATTAAGCTTCCTGATGTCAGCCGTCATCAACTTCCTGACCGGCCACGGGGCGGCCATGGGATTCGACGGCAATATCTCCTACATCCCGATGTGGCTTGTTCTTCTGTCCATGGGCTTCGCGATGCTTGTTGGAGTCGTCGCCGGATACTTCCCCGCACTGCGGGCCATGAAGTTAAGCCCGCTGGCGGCAATACGGAACGAATAACGGCATAGATGCTGACACAGCCGGCGTCAGGCCGGCCGGCGATCATACACATTGATTATAGAAGCGTTATTCTTCTATAATATGGACCTCCAGATAATCGAAATCAATAGAATCAACAAAGTTATCCTGGGTAAACCGTGCCTTGTCGTGTCTTTTGAATTCCTCGATGGTTGCATCCAGCCAGATTGGTTTACTCAGGTCGAATTCGTAACATATCGCGTCAAGCGCATGGAAAATCTTATGTGTCCGGGTATCGTCGGTATCATCACAGACGACGGTATCCCGGATCATTCTGTTATCCTTGAACTCTTTTCCCCATAATCGAAACATAATACTGCCCCACTTTCTTATAGAATCAGATCCATCCATGTAATAAAAAATTTATCTCCAAACCGCTGTTCTTTAAACGGAATTAATTAAAAGTATATCCTTTTTTATCCGCTATGTAAAGCCATGTAAAGCAGAAAATCCCCTATACAATTTCCGGCAAAGAGTCTATAATGATATTTAATGCATAGACGAAGAAGAAAGCGGGGAGTAGATTATGACAGGCACCGGAAGGATACATGTATACTATGGGGACGGCAAGGGAAAGACAACGGCAGCAGTAGGACTGGCAGTACGGGCGGCGGGGTATGGACTTAAGGTACTCTTCTTCCAGTTCCTTAAGGATAATTCATCGAATGAGCGCAAGATCCTGGAGTCTCTCTCTGGCGTCACCTGTCTTAGGGGCAGGGAGCCGGTGAAGTTTGTAAGTAATATGAACCGGGACGAGAGAGCAGAACTTCGCCATTATAATAATAAGGCGTTGGACGAGATCGTAAAATTCTGCAGTTCCTTTGACCTGCTGGTCTTAGACGAAGCATTGTGCGCGCTCAAGCTTGATGTCTTAAGCGAAGAGAAGCTGATCGGGTTTATCAGGCATAAGCCAAGAGGGCTGGAGATCGTATTAACGGGTCATCAGATTACGGACAGTCTGCTGGAAATCGCAGATTATGCAACCGAAGTGAAGAAGGTGAAGCACCAGTTTGACCTGGGCAGATCGGCAAGAGAGGGGATTGAATTTTAGGGCGTGTCTGAAAATTATTTCCTGCAATATTGTCCCGGCGAACCTCTTTCTTAAATTATTGTGAACTCAATGACATACTCGTTTCCATATGGTATAATGATAGACAGTACGAATTAACTCTTCGATATGAGAGGAGAGATACTACATGGAGAATGCGATAAAGAATTATGAAGATGTGGATAGCTGGAAGACCATCATGTTCCTGTACAATTCGGCATTAAAAGAGATTGGGACGAAGCTGGATATATTGAATGATGAATTTCAGCATGTACATAAGTATAATCCGATAGAGCATATCAAGACCCGGGTTAAGACACCAGAAAGTATTGTTAAGAAGTTAAGAAAGAACGGCTATGAGATCTCGATTGAGAATATGGTCAAGTATGTCAACGATATTGCCGGCGTAAGGCTGATCTGTTCCTTTACATCCGATATATACCGGTTGGCGGAGATGATTGGGAACCAGAGTGATCTGAAGGTCTTATCGATCAAGGACTACATCAGGAATCCCAAGGCAAGCGGCTATAAGAGCTACCATATGCTGGTATCCGTACCGATCTTTCTGTCAGACAGTGTGGTAGATACAAAAGTAGAGATACAGATTCGGACCATTGCCATGGATTTCTGGGCAAGCCTTGAGCATAAGATTTATTACAAATTCGAAGGAAATGCCCCGGAGTATATCAGCCGGGAACTAAGAGAATGTGCGGAGATGGTATCTTCACTGGATGAGAAGATGCTGTCGCTGAATGAAGCAATCCTGAATTGCTTAAGAGAACAAGAAGAGTTAAGAGTCAGTACGAGTAGAAATGAAAGAAGCCATACGAACCGTGTGGCGATATCAGGGGCTGCCGGGAAGTAGGCGGCTTCGGATAAGGGGAGATCATGATTCCGGAAGAGTCAGGATCTCCCCTTTGTAATTCATGAGGTATATCTTGCAAAAAGCCGTTCTGGAACAGTCTGCCGGGGAGAAATATAGAGTTAATCAATATATCTGTCCATATATTATGAAACTCTATTTGATACCTGGGCCAATGATTTATATAATAGAAGTAAGCGGGAATGAACAGCAGGATCGTCCGGCATACACGGGAAGAGGAGAGAAGAGATGTTTATAGACACCCACATGCATGAAATGACATATTCGAAAGACAGTTTTCTGAAGCTGGATCAGATGGTAAGCATAGCCAGACAAAAGGGACTTGGAGGAATCTGTATCACCGACCATGACAGCATGGGACTTAAGGACTATGCGGCAGAATATACGGGACGGACGGGATTCCCGGTGTTTGTGGGGATTGAGTTCTTCTCCCTGCAGGGGGATATCGTGGCGTTTGGGATAGAGGATTATCCCAGGGAACGTATCCCGGCTCAGGAATTTATCGATCTGGTAAAGGCCCAGGGCGGGGTATGCTTCGCGGCGCATCCGTTCCGTAACAATAACCGGGGACTTGAAGATCATCTTCGCGAAGTGCGGGGGCTTGACGGTCTGGAGGTGTTAAACGGCAGTACGTCGGCGGAGGCGTGCAGGAAGGCGGCGGAGTATGCCATGGAGCTTAATCTGTTTACGCTTGGATCCAGTGACTGCCATGTTCCCGGGAAGGTGGGCGTCTGCGCGACTTATTTTCCGGAAGAGGTACGTACTATGGAAGAATTCCTTGCTGTTTTTAAGAAAGGACAGATGAAGCCGGCTTATTACGCGGAGCATGGGTATCATATTATAGATATTAAGAACACAGATATAAAAAGTTTGGGAATTTCTCAGGCTATTTTATAATATATTAATTACCGGTTTACCTTTTCGACAAACAGTGATAGAATATGTCTATAAGTGTTGAAGGTAAGAGTACCGGCAAAGAAAGGTGGAAAGAATCATGGTTACAGTCAACGCGATGGGAGACAATTGCCCGATCCCGGTTATTAAGACCAAAAAGGCAATGCAGGCGCTTACAGGGCCGGAGACGATCGAGGTTCTGGTGGACAACGAGATTGCCGTACAGAACGTGACGAAGATGGCGTCGAGTGCAGGAGGACAGGTTTCTTCCGAGAAGATGGGCGACGCTGAATTCAAGATTACGATTCAGATGGAAGGCGCCGTGTCTGAAGATGCATCAGAGGAGGCCGTATGTGCGCCGGATGCAAGAGGCAATACAGTAGTTGTCGTTTCTTCTGACCGTATGGGTATAGGAAACGACGAATTGGGCAAAGTATTGATTAAGGGATTCATTTTCGCAGTCACACAGTTAGATACACTGCCAAAGACCATGCTGTTCTATAACGGCGGCGCCACGCTTACAGCGGAAGGGTCGGATTCTCTGGATGACTTAAGGTCCCTGGAGGCTCAGGGAGTGGAGATCATGACCTGCGGAACCTGTCTGGATTATTATGGCTTGAAGGACAAGCTGGCGGTCGGTTCGGTAACGAACATGTACAGCATCGTTGAGACGATGGCGAAGGCGGGAAAGATTATCAGACCATAGCGCACAGGGGATTGTGTCAGACGGATTCCTGTAGGAGGATACAGGAATCCGTTTCTTGGATACAAGCTCTGATTGTGCGGACGGCAATGAAGGAATTGCCGGTTATCAGATTTAGTACGAGGCGGTATATGGGTGTGCCGATGTACCGGAGATATTCAGGAGGAGTTTATAAGATGAAATCAGATGTCAGATTAACGCAATTAAGCAAGACGGCGGGCTGAGCGGCCAAGATTGGTCCGGAGACCCTTGCTCAGGTACTGGGCAAGCTGCCTAAGTTTCATGACGACAATTTAATAGTAGGTATCGAAACATCCGATGACGCGGCGATTTATAAGGTCACTGACGAGATTGCGATGATCCAGACAGTCGATTTCTTTACTCCGATCGTAGATGATCCTTATATGTTTGGACAGATAGCGGCGGCGAATTCCCTGAGCGATGTATGGGCCATGGGAGGAGAGCCGGCAGTGGCACTTAACATAGTCGGGTTCCCCAATTGCCTGGACCCGGCGATATTGGGCGACATCCTGGCGGGTGGCGCGATGAAGGTGAAAGAAGCAGGAGCGGTACTGGTCGGAGGACATTCTGTACAGGACGATGAGCCGAAGTATGGATTGTGCGTATCCGGTTTTGTACATCCTGATAAGATATTTAAGAACTATGGCTGCAGACCGGGAGATGTCCTGGTACTTACGAAGCAGATTGGAAGCGGTGTGGTGAACACTGCCGTCAAGGCAGATATGGCGTCGCCTTCCGCAATCCGGGAGGCGCAGGTCGTCATGGCTTCCCTGAACAAGAAGGGAAAGCAGGTGGTGGAGAAGTATGATGTATCCGCATGTACGGATATTACCGGGTTTGGACTTCTCGGACATTGTGTGGAGATGGCGTCAGCCAGTGAAGTGACATTTGAGATCCGTGTAAGAGATATCGCATATTTTGCAGATGCGGTGGATTATGCGAAGATGGGACTGGTTCCGGCGGGAGCCTACAAGAACCGGGGATATTCCATCGGAAAGGTAGAGACGGGGGCGGTAGAAGAGCATTATCTTGATCTTCTGTACGATCCCCAGACTTCGGGGGGACTGTTGATCAGTGTATCGCCGGAGTATCTTACGGACATGCTTGCGGATTTTAAGAACGCGGGCATGGATACGGCTGTCTCTGTGATCGGGAAGGTTGCAGAAAAGAGCGATAAGCTGATCCGGTTATACTAGTTCGGGTTATACTAGTATATCCAGAAAAAGTGATGCCGGATATATTGACGTAATGTAAGAGTCAGAAAAGTATACAGATCACGTAGGTGGTTGGAGAAAAGGAACAAAAAAGATGAATAAGAATATGTTATACCGCAGTATCCCCAAGGTAGATGTGTTGCTGGAGAATGAGACGGTCAGGGAGCTGATTGACCATTACAGCAGGGATACGGTTATGGAGGCCGTTCATATTGAACTTGACAGGCTTCGAGGATTTATCGGAGAGTGTGAGGAGGAAGAGGCTGCGAAGGCTCAGATCGGGCTTTTGCCGGCGCATATTGAGATGACGGTTGCGGCGATGCATACGCCGAATATGCGTATGGTGATCAACGGCACGGGAACAATCCTCCATACGAATCTTGGGCGGGCGCCGATCGGGCAGGAGCATATGAGGCGGCTGTCCGCGATCGCCACCGGCTATTCGAATCTGGAGTATAATCTGGAGGCAGGCAGGAGAGGGGAAAGATATTCCCATTTTGAGAAGCTTCTTTGTAAGATTACCGGAGCTGAGGCCGCTATGGCAGTGAATAATAATGCGGCGGCCGTGATGCTGATCTTAAGCTCCCTTGCCAAAGGCGGAGAGGTGGTTGTCTCACGAGGCGAGCTGGTGGAGATCGGAGGGAAGTTCAGGATTCCCGACGTGATGGAGCAGAGCGGCGCCACGCTGGTTGAGGTGGGCACCACCAATAAGACGCACTATGACGATTATGAGAATGCGGTCACGGAGGAGACGAAGGCGCTTCTTAAGGTGCACACGAGTAATTACAGGATTGTTGGTTTTACGGAGAGCGTGGGGATTGACGAACTGATTCCCATCGCGAAGGAACACGGGATTCCGGTGATTGAAGATCTGGGAAGCGGCGTGCTGATCGATCTTAGCAAGTATGGTATTACATATGAACCGACGGTCCAGGAGTCCGTCGCGAAGGGGGCGGACGTGGTATGCTTCAGCGGAGACAAGCTGCTTGGCGGGCCCCAGGCAGGCATCATCATCGGCCGGAAGAAGTACATAGATATGATGAAGAAGAATCAGCTGACCCGTGCGCTTCGGATAGATAAGTTTACGGCGGCGGCTCTTGAGATGGTGCTTCAGGAGTATCTGTCTGAGGAGACGGCAGTTAAGAATATCCCGGTTCTCAGGATGATTACGAGATCTCAGGAGGACGTAGAGTGGGACGCAAAGGAGTTGTGCAGGCTTCTGAATGAGGAAGAACTGCCGGCAAGGATAGATCTAAAGCCCTGTGAGTCGCAGATCGGCGGAGGGTCTCTTCCGCTTGAACGGATTCCGAGTATGGCGGTTGCCATTCATCCGGAGAAGATCAGTGTGGCGGAGTTAGAAGAGCGTATGCGTCATCTTCCGGTCCCGGTTATCCCAAGGACGGCCAATGATACGGTCCTTCTGGATGTAAGGACGATAGAACGGCGGTTCTTTGGAGTGCTTGCAGAACAGTTCAGGGAACTTGACGTGTTGGAGGAGATCAGTCTGATTGCGGGCCGGTAATGTAGTGCGGCTGACATGTTATTCACGGCAGATTTCATTGTGATATAGAATACAGACATCAGCCGGAAAAGAAAAATGATAATACAAAAACCAGGAGTATGAGGGTATGAAGAATATCATCGTTGGAACGGCAGGCCATATCGATCATGGCAAGACAACGCTTATCAAGGCGCTGACAGGAAGGAATACGGACCGCTGGGAGGAGGAACAGAGAAGGGGAATCACGATTGACCTTGGATTCACCTATTTTGACCTGCCCTGCGGCGACCGGGTGGGTATCATTGACGTCCCGGGACACGAGAGGTTCATTAACAATATGGTTGCCGGAGTCGTGGGCATGGATCTGGTGCTCCTTGTGATTGCGGCAGATGAAGGGATTATGCCCCAGACGAAGGAGCACGTGGATATCTTAAGCCTTCTTGGGATTGAGAAGAGTATCATCGTTCTGAATAAATGTGACCTGGTCGATGAGGAGTGGCTGGAACTTGTGGAAGAGGAGGTTAAGGAGGAGCTTGCCGGAACCTTTCTTGCGCATGCGCCTGTGGCCAGAGTATCCTCTGCGACCGGTGAAGGTCTGGAAGAGTTGATTGGGATGATCGAGAAGATGACCAGTGACGAGGTAGTGGCGAAGGATGTCCGGACGATTCCAAGACTTCCGGTTGACCGTGCATTTACATTGTCCGGATTCGGAACGATCATTACAGGAACGCTGGTGTCCGGTACGATTTCCAGGGAGGATACCCTGCAGATGTATCCTGTGGGGAAGGAATGTAAGATCCGAAGTATCCAGGTACATGGCCAGGATAAGGAGGAGTGCTACGCGGGACAGCGTGTGGCAATCAACCTGTCCAATGTGAAGAAGAGGGAGATTAAGAGAGGATGTGTGCTGGCTCCAAAGAACAGTATGAAGAACACGGATCTTCTGGATGTGAAGCTTCAGATCCTGGAGTCTTCTATGAGAGTCCTGACGAACCATATGCGGCTTCATTTCTTCACCGGGACCAGCGAGGTCTTATGCCGTGCGGTCCTTCTTGATCAGGAGGAGATCGGGCCGGGAGAGAGCGGATATGTGCAGCTTCGGCTTGAGGAGGAGGTTGCCGTAAGACGCGGCGACAAGTTTGTGGTGCGCTTCTATTCGCCGATGGAGACCATCGGGGGAGGCGTCGTGCTGGAGCCGAATCCGGGCGTAAAACGCCGTTTCCAGGAAGATGTGATAGAAGAGTTAAGAAGGAAGGAATCCGGCTCAACGGCGGATGTAATTGAGATGCATGTGAGAGGGCATGGCGATACGCTGATCACACTGGCGGAGCTTGCGTCTCTTACGGCGCTGTCGCCGGAAGAGGTGCAGGAAGACGTAGAGATATTGAAGAACCAGGGACTGGTGTGTGTATTTCCTATGCGTAAGGATACCTTCGTATGGCATGCGGACAGCCAAAGGACGGCCAGGCAGGTATTGGAGAAAGTACTGAAGGCGTATGAAGCGAAGTATCCATACAGGTACGGAATGAAGAAGGCGGAGGTTCAGGCGGCCCATTTCAAGAAGATTAAGCCGAACGTATTTGATAAGATCCTGGAGATGCTGATTGACGCCGGGTGCCTGAAGCGTGTGGATGAATTCCTGTGCACGCCTGAATTTGAAGTAAAAAAGGATGCAGTTTATGAGAAAGTATCGGGAATCCTTCTGGAGTCTTTTAAGAAGGCGCGGTATGATTTTGTGCGGTATTCAGAGATTGATGTGAAAGGGACGGCAAAGGCGGTCGCAGATGACATCCTGAATATTCTTCTGGAGGAGAATAAGGTCGTGAAGGTGACGGAAGACATGTATACTCTGAGCGAATATATGGAGCATGCGAAGGAAGTGATCCAGAAGGAGCTTGCGAAGGATCCGCTGATCACGATCGCGCAGGTCAGGGATCTGTTTGAGACCAGCAGGAAGAGTGCGAAACCGATACTTGAATATATGGATAGTATTAAGGTAACCAGGAAAATGGGAGCAGAGAGTGAAAGGGTTGCGTACTAATGAATCTGAAACAATTAGAGGCCTTCGTCCAGGTGTCGGAGAGCGGCAGCTTTTCGCGTGCGGCGAAGGAGTTATATCTGACACAGCCTACGATCAGTGCACATATTGCTTCTCTGGAGAAGGAATTAAGTGTAAGGCTGTTTGTCAGGAATACGAAAGAAGTCGGCCTGTCTGACGACGGGAAGGACTTGTATAAATATGCCAGACAGATCGTCGACCTTGAGAAGAAGATTGAAGAGCGTTTCTGTGAGAAGGACACGGGGGAGAAGCGGTGTATCACCATTGCCGCCTCTACGATACCGGCGCAGTATCTTCTGCCGAAGGCGTTGATACGGTTTAATGAGAAGTATCCGGATGAGCAGATTAAGATTATCGAGACGGACAGCTCCAAGGTCGTGACGCAGATCATAGACCATATGGCAGACGTAGGTTTCACAGGAACGGTGCTTGAGAAGAAGCATTGCAAATATATTCCCTTCTATAAGGATGAACTGGTAATCATCACGCCGAATACGGAGCGGTACCGGAGGCTTAAGGAGGAATCGGCAGATAATATCCGCTGGCTGCTTTCCGAGCATGTGATTATGCGGGAAGAGGGCTCCGGTACACGCAAGGAGGCAAGGAAGCAGCTGAAGCGGGCGGGGATCAATCCGGCGGATCTGGATATAATTGCCAGTATCGAGAACCAGGAGACGATTAAGAAGTCTGTGCGTCAGGGGATGGGGGTTTCCATATTGTCGCGTCTTGCCACGAAGGATGAGACAAGAGACGGATATGTGCTGGCGTTCCCGATCCCAAAGGCAGACGACGGGAGAGATATCAATCTGGTATATAACAAGAATTATCAGTTGTCAGGGTCGGCGGAGCGGTTTATTAAGATTGTGAAAGAGGTGTATCAGATTAAGAAGAATCTGTAAATTTCCCTGGCAGCGGGGTTGTTGATCTTCCAGGGGAAGCCCCAAACCGCCTGTACACTGGAAATGGATTTACAATCGCCGGCCTGCTTTCCCGATAGTACATACGGACTTTATAAATGATATGAACTATTGATAGATTCTATAAGTAGATGAATTTATTATAGAATTCAATTAGACGAAATGGACAAATCGGAATATACTAGATGTGAGGAACGGTCCCGGGACAGTTTGTTTCCGGGGTCGTTTTATGTATGTGTCGGGAAAGGAAGGACAGAGGAATGATTTATCTGGATAATGCGGCGACTACTATGCGTAAGCCGCAGGAAGTGATTGACGCGGTAGTGACGGCGATGGGTTCTATGGGGAATGCCGGAAGGGGCGTGAACGATGCTTCGCTGAGTGCGTCGAGGATCATCTATGATACGAGAGAGAAGATATGCCGGATGGTTAACGGGACGGATCCAAGACAGGTGGTGCTCACGTGTAATTCCACGGAGAGCCTGAATATCGCGATCCGGGGGCTCTTGAATCCGGGTGACCACGTGATCACGACGATGCTGGAGCATAACTCGGTGCTGAGGCCGCTCTATGATCTGGAGACGAAGGGGACAGGCCTTACGATTGTAAAGAGCGACAGGAAGGGTAATTTTGATATAGAAGATATTAAGAATGCAGTCAGGCCGGAGACGAAGATGATTGTCTGTACGAATGGCTCGAATCTGACGGGAAATTATGTGGATCCCAGACCGATCGGCGAGTTCGCAAGAGAGAGGGGCATCTTGTTTGTGGTGGACGCATCCCAGACAGCGGGGGTATTTCCCATTGATGTACAGGAGATGAAGATAGACGTCTTATGCTTTACCGGGCATAAGGGATTGTTAGGACCCCAGGGAACCGGCGGCATGTACGTGCGGGAAGGCGTAACGATCCGCCCGCTGAAGGCCGGGGGAACCGGTGTGCAGACATACAGCAAGAGCCAGCCGGTGCAGATGCCTACGGCCCTGGAAGCCGGGACTCTGAACGGACACGGGATTGCGGGACTTCATGCCGCGCTTGGCTACCTTGAAGAGCATGGGATTGATACGGTCTGTGCACGGGAGCAGGAGCTGATGCGGCGTTTCTATGAGGGCGTCCGGGATATTGAGAATGTGACGGTATACGGGGATTTCAGCGGGAAGGAGCGCTGTGCGATCGTGACGCTGAATATCGGTGATTATGATTCTTCAGAAGTGAGTGATGCACTTCTTACAGAATATGGTATTTCTACAAGGTCGGGAGGACATTGTGCACCGCTTATGCACGAAGCCCTTGGGACGGTGGAGCAGGGAGCTGTAAGATTCAGCTTTTCGCATTATAACACGGATGAAGAAGTGGACGCTGCCATTTGGGCCGTCCGGGAACTGGCCAGAGATGAAGAGTAACGATAGTACTCTTGGGAGCAGCCGGTAATCTGAGTTCCGGCTGCCTGCAGTATTTCTGGTACAAATGAGAGGTGGATATCTTCGGGAGAACTTCTGCAGGGTCTGCTGTCAGTATGAGCTTTGCCGTTTAGTGATGCCGGGGAATATCCGGAAAGTTAGGAGGAACTAAGATGAATTTATCAGATTCAAAGAAAAAGCTGGCGCTTGCCGGTGTGATCTGCGGACTTGTAGCGGCATGTCTTGCATTCATGGGCAATCCGGCTAACATGGCGTTCTGTATCGCCTGCTTTATCCGCGATACGGCAGGTGCATTGGGGATGCATCAGGCAGAGGTGGTTCAGTATGCAAGGCCGGAGATTATCGGGCTGGTGCTTGGAGCATTTATCATCTCTGTTGCAACAAAGGAATATCGTTCTACAGGAGGATCGTCTCCGATGATCCGTTTTGTCCTTGGAATGATCATTGTGATTGGATCCCTTGTATTCCTTGGCTGCCCGCTGCGTATGATTATCCGTATGTCGGCCGGCGACCTGAATGCTTGGGTTGCATTGATAGGATTTATCCTTGGCGTGGCGACGGGCGTATTTGCCCTGAAGAAAGGTTTCAGTCTTGGGAGGGCGCACGCAGTGAATAAAGCAGGAGGAACGATGCTTCCTGTGATGATGGTTGGAATCCTCATTATGGCGTTGGTTCCGTCGCTGCTTAAGGCAAGCGAGGCGGGGCCGGGAAGCATGCACGCACCGCTGATTGCGTCTCTGGTGGGAGGTCTTGTATTTGGAGCCGTTGCGCAGAAGTCAAGAATGTGTTTCGCAGGAAGTATCCGTGATGTGATCCTGATGAAGAATTTCGACCTGTTCAGCGTGATCGCGGGTCTGTTTGCGGTCATGCTGGTGTTCAACCTTGCGACAGGCCGTTTTGTAGCGGGCTTTGATACTCCGGGTATTATCGCTCATTCCGATCATCTGTGGAATATTCTTGGCATGTATACGGTTGGATTTGCGGCCACGCTTGCAGGGGGATGTCCGCTGCGTCAGCTGATTCTTGCAGGACAGGGTTCGTCTGACTCGGCAGTAACGGTTATGGGTATGTTCGTGGGAGCTGCCCTGTGCCATAATCTTGGTCTTGCGGCAAGCGGAACGGCCATGAATGCAGAGACACAGGAGATTGTGGCGGGAGCTGTACCGCCCCATGGCAAAGTTGCATGCATCATCTGTATCATAGTGTGCTTCGTGATCGCGTTTACCAACAAGAGGGACGAGCAAAAGTAGCATAAGAATATAAAATAAAGATTGTAATTAAGAACGATACATAGTATTCTGAGAAAGAAGGTAATAATATGAAGGAAGTAGATGCAAGAGGTCTTTCTTGTCCGGAGCCGTTGATGCTGACGGCGGAGGCGCTCAAAGGCGCATCCGGAGCCGTTAAGATCCTGGTAACGGAGCCTCATCAGAAGATGAATGTCGAGAAGTATGCCAGGGATCATGGCAAGAAGTCAACTGCCAGCGAGAAGGACGGATATTTCGAAGTGGTGATTGAGTAGACATGAGAAAAAAAGAACTAAGACTAGTTGTGACTTTCCACACGACTGCCGACGCGATGGCGATGGAGAAGGCCTGTAAGGAATATCAGGTTCCCGGGCGCATCATCCCCGTTCCAAGAGCAATCTCGGCAGGGTGCGGACTGTCATGGTGCGCATCCCTCGAAGACCGGGAACAGATCGTCTCCATGATGCGCAAAGCAGGAATCGAAGAAGAAGACATGCATGAGTGCATGGTATGATCCGGGAAAGGGGAGCAGTATAGACGGCTCCTCTTTCTCGTTCTATCAGGAAAGGCTGTTATGAACTGCCGCCCCCTGGCAGCGTATAACCGTGCGGATATAAACTTTTGTCAATAAAAAGACAGGCAGCCTACCCATGGCATACCTGTCTTTCAGGGTGTAACATCCATAACCTTATACTCCTTTGACAAACATATCTAACACATGCGGCAGAAGCCTGTCGCTGTGTTCCGTAAGTGAAAACTTTCCCTTGAAGAGCGCCCAGTCATAGAGTAATGCCCGCTCATACATGGCATAGATGTTCATTAATTCTTCTGTCGTACTGGTATTGGAGAAATCCCCGCTCCTCAGTGCCTCATCAATGATCTCGGAAACCCATTTGAAATAGAACCTCTTGTTGTCGGACAGCGACTTCTTGTCCTTAGTTATAAGCTGTGAAGAATACAGGAAGGCAAGAAGGTGGATATCAACACTGGTCTCAATCATATGAAAGAGCTCGTGGTTCAGAAACAGCAGCTTATCATATGGCCGCATATCCGGGTCGATTGTCAGAGAGAGCTCCTCATACTTCTGGTCGAACAGGTCAGAAAGCGAATTCAGAAGGGCTTCCTTCCCCTTAAAATAATGATAGAACGTTCCCTTGGATGTCTTTGACGCTGCGATAATATCCTCCACGGTCGTGTTGTCATATCCGTTCTTGTAAAACAGATTCCATGCAGCCCTGATGATCCGGCTCTTAGTTGATCGCCTTTTACGTGGCATTCGCATCATTCCTTTCGTTGTAACAAACCGTTCATACAATTATGAAGTTATAAGAAGAGA
Source organism: uncultured Dorea sp. (assembly GCA_947063855.1). GTDB lineage: Bacteria > Bacillota > Clostridia > Lachnospirales > Lachnospiraceae > Sporofaciens. The sequence goes on along the minus strand of CAMSTW010000041.1, from coordinate 11,077 downwards.
AGCGGATTATCCCCTTAACCCGCTTCTGTCCTCGTCTAGTATAACATATCTCTGTATAAAATGCAAAGAAAATGCTTAAAATAACCTTCAGATATCCTCCGACAATTAACCTACCTGGAAACCATACTTTAACGGATCCTGTGGATCGATCAGGTAAGTCGCCACGCCTGTCAGGTAGCAGCTTCCTGTGATCATAGGAACAACGGCGTCGAAATCGCCGACCTTGGCAGTCTCTTTGATCACGCCCTTGAATAAGGAACCGATGAAGCTCTCATAGATGAACTCCTCGCCGACCTTGATCTCGCCCCAGTGATGGAGGGTGGCAAGCTTCGCGCTGGTGCCTGTTCCACATGGAGAACGGTCTGCCATGGCGTCGCCGAAGATCACCACGTTCCGCATGGTAGCCTTGCCGGGATTCGGAGTCGGTCCGTAGAACTCGACAAGGTCAACGCTTGTGATGTCAAGGAGAGGATGCTTCACAGGGATATCCCTGTTGATGATCTCTAACATCTTCATGCCAAGCTTCGTATACTCCGGAACCGTCTTTGGATTGATCTCTCCGATGTCAAGCTTCGTGGTATCAACCAGTGCGAAAAAGCTTCCGCCAAAGGAAATCGTGAACTCAATCTCCCTGCCGTCGATGGTAACCTTCTGGTTCTCCTTGTATACGAAAGAAGGAACATTAGTCAGTGTAACACTCTCAACCTTGCCGTCCTTGACAACAGCCTTGGTGCGGATCAGTCCGGCGGGAGCCTCAAGTACAACCTCGTTGTCTCCTTCCCTGGACTCTACAAGTCCGGCCTCGACAGCTACAGTTACAGCGCCGATCGTGCAGTGTCCGCACATGTTCAGGTATCCGCCCGTATCCATGAACATAACGCCGAAATCAGCTTCCTTGTTCACAGGCTCGCACAGGAAAGCGCCGAACATATCGTGGTGTCCGCGCGGCTCGAACATGAGAGCGGTACGAACGTGGTCGTAGTTCTCTTCCATCCATTTCTTCTTCTCGATCATGGTGTTCCCCACAGGCTCCGGGAAACCGCCGATTACGACGCGGCAGAACTCACCTACGGTGTGGGCGTCAACTACCTGCAGCGCGCCTTCGAACCGCTCGAAATTAACATTAGCTTTTAACTCCATAATTCTTGTACCTCCTGAATAATTTGGTGATCATTTCATATAGAAATAATCTATAAATGTATCAAAAACACTTCGGGATTTCCCCAATCATACCCGTCGTGTCTTTTGCAATCTGTGATCTGCCCTCACGATGATCCGGCCGTGTTCTGAATCGGAAACCGGACAGAAGGCAGATGCGGTATACCTGGTCCGCCATGTGGAAATTCAAACTATAATAATGAAAATATACATGAAAACGACAGGAAATTAACAAATAGACTACGTTCTAGTATGCCGTTCAATTTTCTTATTTATATTATGACCGAAAACCCTTGAAAAGTCAATGGTTTTTTGGTATCATAAAAATATAAAAAAAGTGTTGAAAATAGTTGGGAATTATGCTATTGTTAAAACACATTTATGGGGGTAGATGGGTGACTGGTGTGCCTCCTAGTCTTCAAAACTAGTGTGGGGCGTTAAGAGCGTCCCGGGTGGGTTCGATTCCCACATGCCCTCGCCAAAAAGTTAATGAATGATGGTCATTGTCTGCGCAGGCGCAGGCGGATCAGATGAATATATAGACGCTGTATATAATTGAGATGCAGGAACAGGTGCGGAACTTATAGATTTTATTTATAACAGACTTATATCTTAACTATTATGGAAGTAAACGAACCGGAAGGTGCGTTTTTACTCAAATAAATGTAAAGGAGAAAGATGGCAAATGGGAAATGTACAGATTTTGTTACGTCAGCATGTTGGCGCACCGTGTCAGGCGATCGTTAAAGCTGGGGATGAAGTGAAAAAAGGCACGAAGATTGCGGTACCTGCAGGGCTTGGCGCGAACATTTTCTCAAGTGTGTACGGTGTAGTTGAAGAAGTCCTGGAAGACAGGATCGTCATCAGACCGGACGAAGAGCAGAAGGACGAGTTTGTGCCGATCGAAGTGGCTGACGAGAATGATAAGCTGGCGCTTGTGAAAGAGGCCGGTATCGTTGGTATGGGAGGCGCCGGTTTCCCGACAGGGGTTAAGCTTGGGATTAATCTGGCAGAGACTGAGATGGCAGAGCTTGATCCGGAGATTAATCCGGAACTTCCGGCAGATTTTAAGCTGGAGCACAGCTACATCCTGATCAACGCCGCGGAGTGCGAGCCGGGACTGGAGCATAATATCAGACAGATTGAGGAGCAGTGCGATAAGGTAATCCGCGGTGTGAAGTATTGTATGGAGATCACACATGCGGATAAAGCTGTCTTTGCGATTAAGAAGAAGAATGAGAAGGCTGTTGAGATATTGAGGAAGGCTGTCGCGGATGAGGCGGATATCACGATTCATCTTCTGCCGGATATCTACCCGATGGGAGAGGAGCGTGCGGTAGTAAGAGAGTGTCTGGGCGTGAATCTTACGACGATGCAGCTTCCGTCTGCGGCAAGATCCGTGGTTGTGAATCTTGAGACGGCGGCTAAGATCGCGGAGGCGGTTGATGAGAAGAAGCCGTGTATTACGAAGAATCTGACCGTGCGCGGTAAGATCAACGGCGGCAACGCGGCACATGTGTTCATGGACGTTCCGGTAGGCGTAAGTGTCGGAGAACTGATTGAGAGAGCCGGCGGCATCGACGGAGTATACGGTGAGATTATCATGGGCGGAGCCTTCACAGGTAAGTCTACGGAACTGGATGCACCGATCACAAAGACGACAGGCGGTATCCTTGTGACCATCGAGTTCCCGGATCTTCATGGAGCGAATGTAGGACTTCTGGTCTGTGCGTGCGGCGGAAGTGAGGAACGTATGCGCGAGATCGCACAGAAGATGAACGGCAAGGTGGTTTCAGTCTGCAGATGTAAGCAGGCGATTGAGAACAAGCCGGGAGCGCCGCTTAAGTGCTTAAGGCCCGGGAACTGTCCGGGACAGGTTAAGAACAATATGCAGTTCAAGAAGGATAAGTGCGAATACATTATCATCGGCAACTGCTCCGACTGCTCGAATACGGTTATGGCGTCCGGACCGAAGATGGGACTTAAGGTATTCCATCAGACAGACCACGTTATGAGGACGGTCGGGCATGCGTTATACAGGACGCTCAGAGTTTCGAAGCAGGTAGACCAGCTTCCTGACGGCAAATAATATCTTGAGAATTCAGAACAGTGGTATTACTGCTGCGGGCGGTAAGGGCAACTGACCCCCGATTCTTTTGCCCGGAGGAAGAGAGGTATCTCCGGCCGCATGCGGCTGTATATATACAACAAGCGCGCTATATGCGTTTGCCTGACGGCGTGCAGACGACACGTCGGAACAGGTGGTTATAATTGAGGCGTCCCACAAGGGACGCGCAAGACCAAACAAGGAGGGAAAACAATATGTCAATCACAGCTGAAACAGCGAAAGCTCATGCTCATGATCCAGCGGTATTATGTTGTAGGGCCGAGGGCGGCATTACAATCGAGCCGGCGAATCTGGAAGATCCGGCGATCTTTGATGATCTGGTAGATTCAGGCTTATTGAATCTTGACGGCTGCCTTACCATCGAGGAGGTTCTGGGAGCAAAACTTACAAAAACATGTGATTCACTCTGCCCGCTTACAGCAGATGTTGTAGAAGGCGCGAAGGCGCCAAGTGCACCGGCAGCTCCGGAAGCAGCAGAAGAAGTACCTGCACCGGTTGTACCGGCAGCACCGGCACCGGCGGCAGCACCGGTTGCGGGAGGAGTATTGAAGATTCACATCGGAGAAGGAAAGGACATCGACCTTGAGATCCCTGTGGGAGCGCTTGGAGGCGGAAGCGCAGCGGCAGTGCCGGTGGCAGCAGAAGCGGTTGCGGTGGAAGCAGGAGCGGCGGCTGACAGCAAAGCTGAAGAAGAGAAGGTTGTAAGAACTTTAACAAGAAAGCATTTTAACATCACAGAGGTTAAGAGAGGACCGGAGACGAAGATTGAAGGAACGACTCTTTATATCCGTGAAGGTATTGAGGCAGAGGTTATTGCCAATCAGGAGCTTGTGAAGGATTTCCATCTGGAGATTATTACTCCTGACCTGTATCATACGTATTCCGAGACAATCATGGACGTTCAGCCTATCGCTACGAAGGAAGGCGACGATGATATCGGATGCGGCGTTACGAGAGTGCTTGACGGCGTTGTTATGATGCTGACAGGTGTTGACGAAGGCGGAGTTCAGATCGGCGAGTTCGGTTCTTCCGAAGGATACCTTGATGAGAATATCATGTGGGGACGTCCGGGATGTCCTGACAAGGGAGAGATCTTCATCAAAGGTAATATCGTAGTTCAGGAGAAGACGAATATGGAGCGCCGCGGACCTATGGCTGCGCACACAGCATTCGATATTATCACACAGGAGATCCGCGAGGTAATGAAGAAGCTTGACGACAGCCTTGTTGTAGATACACAGGAGCTTAAGCAGGTTCGCCGTCCGGGCAAGAAGAAGGTTGTAATCGTGAAGGAGATCATGGGCCAGGGAGCTATGCATGATAACTTTATCCTTCCTGTAGAGCCTGTTGGCGTTCTTGGCGCAAGGGCGAACGTTGACCTTGGAAATGTTCCGGTATGTGTATCTCCGCTTGAGGTTCTTGACGGATGTATCCACGCGCTTACCTGTATCGGGCCGGCGTCAAAAGAGATGTCCAGACATTACTGGAGAGAGCCGCTTGTCCTCGAAGCTCTTCATGATGAGGAGATTGACCTGTGCGGCGTTGTATTCGTAGGTTCTCCACAGATCAACGCAGAGAAGTTCTATGTATCCAAACGTGTAGGACACACGGTAGAGATGATGGACGCAGACGGAGCTTTCGTTACCACAGAAGGCTTTGGAAATAACCACATCGACTTTGCAAGCCATATCGAACAGATTGGTATGAGGGGAATCCCGGTAGTAGGTATGTCCTACTGTGCAGTTCAGGGAGCTCTCGTTGTCGGCAACAAGTACATGCAGTACATGGTTGATAACAACAAGTCTGAATCCGGTATTGAGAATGAGGTGCTTGGATGTAATACGCTTTGTCCGGAGGATGCAGTCCGCGCGATTGCTATGCTTAAGACAGCTATGGCAGGAGAAGATGTAAAGGCTGCTGAAAGGAAATGGAATCCAAACGTTAAGTCTTCAAACGTTGAATTGATCGAAGATGTATATGGTAAGAAGATTGCTCTTGAAGAGAATGAGCAGTCTTTACCGATGAGCCAGAAGCGTAAAGAAAAATACGATTAATCAGGTGTTGGTTGGATGAATGACGAACGTTTGAAATATGGCGATAAGATCATTTATATGGAAGGTGTCATTGTAGATGTTGATGACTGCAGCATCAGTATGGATTTGAAAGGGCGTCTTGGTTTCTTTAAAGCGCCGAAGAGGATGTTCATCTGTGACACGGAACCAAAGGTCGGACAGGAGGTTGGCTTTCGCATGAGCTTTCCGGAACAGTTAGGACCAGGGATAAATGACAAGTACGTCAGTAACATTGAAAAAGAACGACGCAAACAAGAAGAGATGCGTAAGCGTTTGGATAATGAGGAGGTCTAAAAATGAGTTTAACGGTTGTTAAAGGTTTACAATCAGAGATATTCGTTCCTATTACTCCGCCGTCTGTATGGACTCCTGTAACAAAAGAGCTTAAGGATATGTCTATTGCTCTGGCTACGGCAGCAGGCGTTCACAAGAAGGATCAGGAAAGATTTAATCTTGCCGGAGATTTCACATGGAGAAAGATAGAGAACACAACGCCATCCAGCGAATTGATGGTATCCCACGGAGGATATGATAACAGTGACGTGAATAAAGACATCAACTGCATGTTCCCGATTGACAGAATTCATGAACTGGCAGCAGAAGGATTTATCAGAGCCTGTGCTCCTGTGCATGCAGGATTCATGGGCGGCGGCGGAAACCAGGAGAAGTTTAAAGGCGAGACCGGACCGGCTATTGCACAGATGTTCAAAGAAGAGGATGTTGACGCGGTTATCCTCACCGCTGGCTGAGGAACCTGCCACCGCTCTGCAGTATTGGTGCAGAGAGCGATTGAAGAAGCTGGAATTCCTACAATTATTATTGCAGCTCTTCCGCCGGTTGTTCGTCAGACCGGTACTCCTCGTGCAGTAGCTCCGCTCGTGCCTATGGGTGCGAACGCAGGCGGACCGCACAACGTAGAACAGCAGACACAGATTGTAAGGGCGACCCTGGAGCAGTTGGTAGAGATCCAGACACCTGGAAAGATTGTTCCGTTGCCTTTCGAGTATATCGCGAAGGTATAAGCAGATATAAGAACTATACCGGAAAAGATTATGTATCCGGGCAGGCGTCAGTTATAAAGAGGCTTAACCGGAAAGTGAGGTATCAAAGGGCAGATGTTTGGTGCATCTGCCCTTAAAAAATATGATATGTTATATCATGGTATGAAGAGTAGCCTGTATGCAGGCTGAGTTGACGGAGGTGATGAAGGTGGCTGATGAAGTAAAGGACTTGAGAAAGCTTGTGATCAAAGCATTCCATATGAATGATGTAGAATGGGGCGAGCATAATAATATTACAGTAGACGGCAAGATGACAGTAAGCAAAGAGATGCTTGAAGAACTGGCGGCTGGAGAAGAATACATAGAGAAGATAGATATTCAGCTTATTAAGCCGGGCGACCATGACAGGTGGACGAACACGATCATGGATATTATACCGATCTCTACAAAAGTTCTTGGCAAGATTGGGGATGGGATTACACACACGATCACCGGTGTATATGTGATGCTTACCGGTGTGGATGTGAATGGAAAGCAGTGCCATGAATTTGGGTCATCGGAAGGGAATCTGAAGGAACAGCTGTATCTGAACCGAGCAGGAACTCCCGGAGACGACGACTATATTATTTCCTTTGACGTTACTCTGACTGCCGGCATGGGACAGGAAAGGCCGGGTCCTACGGCAGCACACCGCGCCTGTGATAAGTTTATTCAGACCTATCGTGACAAGCTGAAGAAATTCCGTGGAGAGAGATGTACGGAGAGGCACGAATACCATGACATTGTAAGACCTGGCAAGAAGAGAGTGCTTATCATCAAGCAGGTTGCCGGACAGGGTGCGATGTATGATACACATTTCTTCGCAGATGAGCCGTCCGGAGTAGAAGGCGGACGCTCGATCATCGACATGGGCAATATGCCGGTCCTGGTGACGCCGAATGAATACCGGGACGGGATTATCCGCTCTATGCAGTAAGGAGGTAGAAGAGTATGGGAATAGGACCATCAACCAAGGAGACGTCGCTGCATCATTTCAGAGATCCGCTTCTGGATGTGGTGTCGAATGATACAGATCTTGATCTGATGGGGATCCTTCTGGTAGGGACGCCGGATGATAACAAGGACAAGATGCTGGTAGGAACGCGTTCAGCCGTCTGGGCAGAGGCGATGAGGGCTGACGGCGTGATTATCTCGTCTGATGGCTGGGGCAACAGTGACGTGGACTTCACGAATACATGCGAGCAATTAGGGATAAGGGGAATCCCGGTGACAGGGCTCAATTTCAGCGGTACGGTAGCGCAGTTCGTGGTAGTGAATGAATACCTGGATGGTATTATAGATATCAATAAGAGCGCAGATGGGACGGAGACCAATGTGGTAGGGGAAAACAACATGGTCGCGCTCGACTGCAGGAAGGCGATGGCGCTGCTGAAGCTGAAGATGCGTCAGAAGGATCAGCAGCAGAAGTAGTTTCCTGCAAAGATCAGATGAAGAACAGAGAGGTTGAAAAGGGACCCGGCATTGGGGAATGTATGCGGGTCCTTTTTTGATGGGCGTGAACCGGTAAGGGCGTGGCAGAGTGCAGAAGAATGTACGGATCGGACGAAAGGAAGAGAACTGAGTGTAAGGGGAGCGCGAAAGGAGCAGGAGGATGTGCGGATCGGGCGATAGGAGATGATAAATGTGTAAGGAGAATGCCGGAGGGTGCGGCAAGAAAGAGGTGGGGAGGAAGATATTAAGAGAAAAGAAAAGACACGACCTGTATGTCGTGCCCTTTCTTTTTGGTATGTCATTGAGAGGTTTTCCTCGTTGCATTGCAGTTTTATTCTTATATACAAAGCTGGGGAATGCTCTCTAAAAGAGGATGTATATATTAATTGGAGTTCACTGTTGCAAGAACGTTCTTGGGGAAAACGATCGGCAACTGTGTAACTGCAAATACAACCGCAACGGTTACTTAATACATAGAATTCTCTTAAAATACAAACCTTCAAAGAAGAATGAATCGCTGATAATTTCTACATATTTAAGATGAATTTAATATATCATTTTTGTTATTTGATGTCAATACTTCAGTCATATGAAAATAAAATTTCATGCAAAATAACAATTATTTATCGTGAAAATACAAGTTTTTAATGCAACTTTAATATCCAAAAAAAGGACGCCCGCAAAGTGATATGAATCACAATACCGGAACGTCCTTGTATGTTCTATATTCAGTTTATAAAACGATATGTCTGCCTGTTATGCCGCAGATCCCTTCTTAATACCATCACGGAGATATAAGAATGCTGTCAGGTATACGACACAAACGATAATCTTGGTAAGTACATCAAGCGGTAAGCTCTTAACGAATGTAGCCGCTACATATACGCCGATTGCTCCGAAGATTGCCTGTGTCCAGGAAGCTACCATGTCGTATCTGCCTTCCTTGATGAACTTTGGTCCGTTACCGAATGCCATCAGATACGCACAGGATCCCATCATAGCCGGGAATGCACAGTCGGCGTTCATTCCTAATGCAAGAACCATAGCCATACATGGAGCGTAGAGTCCAACACCGATACTCATGAGAGCGCCGAAGATAAAGTTTCCTACAACTGCAATAATCAGCTTGGCACCTCTTAAGGTAGTCGCCGTACCCTGTGTACCGAAAGGTCCAACGCCCAGATTCTTCATGAGAACTACGGTTGCAAGGAGAAACAAACCGACAAACAGTGCAAAACGAACCTTCTTCCTGTCAAAGCTTGAAACTACGCCGGCCATCAGGATAGATCCGATTACAGACGCCGCAATCATAAGTACGAGTGTAAGAATATCCATCTCTACGATACCGAAGAACAGGAATGCCTCAACACATACAGGAACGGTATCACCTACGTTCAGAGTACCCGGAACCAGTACGTCGTCTACAGACTTCGTCATCTTGAAAGCTGCGGAAGACGGAGCGAAGGAACCGATACCTAAGGTATCCAGGAAATTCGCCACGAATCCAATGATCGCAGTTGGAATGATGTGCTTCTTCTGCTCCTGCCACTGCTCTTCGCCATTCAGACCGATTACCGGATCCTTCTCAGGATTGGCGCGCAGTTCTTTGTTCTTGCGCCACATCAAAAATACATTGAGGATAATACCGATTACGCATAATCCCTTCAAAATTAGTAATGACATAAATCATCCCTCCAGATTATTAAATTGTAATGTGCTGCCATGAATGAATGCTGTCGCGCTACCCCCGATTGTAGCAAGGCATCCCTCCATGGGTTTTATTATAACGTTTTGCATAGTAAATGTCAACTATATTCGGGTTGATTTGGAGAAAATGACGAAGAATTTATAAAACAGTGCTTGCGTCCTGAGAGGATAGCACTTATAATAAGAACTGGATCCGGTGCGCTGCCCGGCGGTTTCCCGATTCGTCCATCTGCCGCGTTGGATTTTCTGACCGCAGCCACCGCTGCGCCGTCGAAAATCCGCCTTGCATATGAACGAAAATCCTGCGGAGTTTCGCCGGATATAATGCAGACAGCCCGCTACACCGCCGGCTTGCAGCCGCACATCTGACGCAGATATCAAGCACATTATTCACTGTTAATTATGCAGCGCTGTACTAGGGCGGTGTGTCAAAGAGACGGTCTGCACGGGATTCATGAATATAGATAAGCTATGGCAGGCTGGAACATGAAGAGGATGTTCAGGAAAGGAATACTATGACAATATTATATGAAGTTGAGACCGGACACAGCAGTAAGGTGCTGAAGGCGTTTGCGAAGATTTATAATGAGAAGACGAAGAATAATAAGCGGCTGATGTTCCGGTATATGGCCGTGGCGGCCATCCTGTTTACGATACCAAGGGCCTTTGGGGTGGCGGGGAATGAGCGTCTGTTCTACTGGGGCGCGGGACTTGCGGTGATTGCGGTCGCATTCTTAAGAGACCAGATCAGTTATCTGGGGCTTCTCTACCGGGATCCCTATTATAAGAACGGGATAAAGATCAGGATGTCATTCGGCCATTCGGGATTCGAGGTTCAGGACAAGGTACGGACGGTATCCTATAAGTACAATCTGATTCGTAACCTGTATGCGGACAGAGATATCTACTATATTCATATGGAAGACGACGATCTCTTTCTGGTTCCAAAGGAGGATTTTGTGTCGGGAGATCCGGTGAAGTTCTATGATTTCATGCAGAACGCAGCGCGCAAGGAATTCGAAGGCGTGAATCTGAGCTTTAAGCAGCGTCTGTTCCGGAAGCGGATGGAGATGGCCCGGGAGAGGGAGGAATCAGAAGAGAAGTAGTAGTAAAGAGATATTGTATCAAAAAAAATACAATATTTCAAAAAAAAGGCTTGAAAAATGGATTTACCTTAGATATACTAAAAAAGCTGTGACATGATAGCGAGGAAGCGAGAGGTTGCTGCCCGTAAGTGGCAGGTTTTCCGTGGAGCGAATGTCAAGTTAGGAAACTGGCGACAAGTCACTGTAACACTGTTAACGTTGGTACAGTGCCGGAGCAGGACTTTTACTTAAGAGAGTCGGAAGTCGGCGCGTACCGCACACAGACAGCCGCAAGAGGCTGTCGGGTGCTCATAACGACGTGTGAGGTTCTCACGACACACACGGGAGAGTGTACAGTCACCGCTTGTCGTACTGAGTTGAAAAGTACGAAAAGGAGGCGACTTTTTTTATGGCAAGTCAAGTAATGAGAATCAC